>JBEISB010000019.1:0-17391 GCA_040375635.1 Chitinophagaceae bacterium
AGGTATAGGCGCCCATAACTCGGTAGAGGTATAAGGATCTTTTTTCTCTTTCTTTTCTTTTTGGGCGTTGGAAACGATGGGTAACAAAGCCAAGCAGCCTAAGAGGAGGTATAGTTTCATAAATCAGCGTGAACAAATGTAAAGACAAATTGCCGCAAAGTTTTGGATTATATAATCTTTAACGGCCTGCCCAAAACAAAGGCAGATGAGCATGCTGTGAGGAAATTCAGGCTTTATGATGTTAGGAGCAGTGAAGGCAATACACCCAATAAAATCACTAAAATTGCATTGAGGATTAAGACGGCTTTTTCGGTATTGTTGGGAGAGGCCACAAGTTTAGGATCGCCTTCTTCGAAATACATACTGCGAATTAATCGGAAATAATACCAAGCAGAAACGGCAGCCATAATTACAGCAAAAATCACTAAGCCTATCCATTTGCCTTGTTCGATGGTAGCGCTTAACACAAAGTACTTCGCGAAAAATCCACCGGTTAGTGGAATCCCTGCCAGCGACAATACACAAATTGCGGTAGTGGCTGCTAATACAGGCTCTTTGCGGGCGAGTCCGTTAAATCCTTCGTAGGTATAGTCTTTCATTTTTACCAAGGCACTAAATACGCCAAAAGAGGCTAAGGTATAGGATACGCTGTATAGAATGAGTCCTTGCCACGCTGTTGCGTTAAACGAAAAAATCGCAAACAACATATATCCTGCTTGGGCTATCGACGAGTAGGCCAACATACGTTTTACGCTTTGTTGATATCCAGCTGTGATATTCCCAATGAGTAAGGTACAAACAATCATACAGGCAATAGCTGCTTGCCAGTCTTGACTTACATTACCAAACGAAAAATGAAAGAGGCGGATAAACCCAACAAACACACTCACCTTAGCTAGAGTAGCCATAAAAGGGGTAAAGGCTGTCGGGCTCCCATCATACACATCGGGTGTCCAGAAATGAACAGGAGCTGCAGATACTTTAAATCCAAAGGCAATCACCAATAGTAGAACACCACATAAGGCTAAGCTGCTCATGCCGGCATGCTGTTGAAACTGTGCCATAAAGCCTTGGTTATACATATCGAAACTTCCGGTGGCTCCGTACAAAAGCGTAATCGCCATCAGCAAAATACCGGTAGCAAATGAACCCATCAAGAAATACTTAAGGGCTGCTTCATTGCTCTTGATATTTTCTTTGTCGCTGCCTGCCAAAATGTATTGTGGGATAGACAAGATCTCAATGCCCAAAAAGAGAATCAATAAATTAGAATAAGTCGACAACAAGTATGCTCCGCACATGATAAAAAACATCAGGGCAAAATAGTCGGCATCGTTTTTACCAACTCGACTGATTTCTTTATGAAAGAGAAGAAAATACATCAGGGCACAGGCTGTAATAAGGATATTAAACCAAGCGCTGTAAGAGGTAAGTTCTATCATTTGAAAGAACGTGCGGGTGCCGCTTGTACATGATGTATAGTCGAATATAGAAGCTACGATGAGCGCAATCATGCCAAGGATGGCTGTGGCTTGAATGGCTCCCGATTTCTTAAAGAAAATGCCGGCAAACATCATCACTACACCCAATAAAGCCGATATTACAATTGCATTCATTTCTTATAATTTGTTGAGAAATTGATTCTGAAAATAAATCCAGGGTTTAGGGTTGAAAAACTTGATCGACATAAATCAAATCCATCAGTAATTTTGGATAGAAGCCTAAGACTACGATGAGTAAGAGGATCATACCCATGCCTATTTTTTCGTTGATGCTTAACTCAGTGAAGTTAGAAGTATTCGCATTCACATCGCCATAAGCTACCTTTTGAATCATGTTTAATGTATAGGCAGCGCCAACAATAATGCCGGTACCTGCAAACACAGTAAAGACAATATGATAAGGTGATGTAGACTTAAACAATCCATTAAACATCATAAATTCTCCTACAAACCCATTCGTCATTTGAAAGCCAATATTCGCCAGAGACGCAACTACCAATGAAACCGTAAACCAAGGTGATAATTTAGCAATACCTCCCATTTCACGGATATCTTGGGTATGCAGTCGGTTCTCGACAATGGCCACTAACAACCACATTCCTGTGATGATAATGCCATGATTAAACATTTGAATGGCAGAGCCTTGCATGCCAATGAGCTGATGAGAGAAAATAGAAGCACACATCAAACCGATATGAGCAATCGATGAATAAGCAATAATTCTTTTGATATTAGTTTGCACTAAGGCCAAGCAGCTGGCGTATACAATGCTGATGACTGATAATAAAGTTACCCAATCCATCCAACGTTCACAGCCAAGGGGCAAGACAGGCATTAACCAGCGCACTACAGCAAAGAGTCCCATTTTTACCATGATGGCACTTAGCACAATCGTTACGGGCGTTGCACTCTCTTCGTAAGCATCGGGCTGCCATGTATGAAAAGGGAAGATGGGCATTTTGATAGCGAAGGCAACAAACATCAACCAGAAAATCCAGTTTTGAGATGATGCCGGCATAGAGCGTCCCACGCTAACAAATGAATCCCAATCGAACGAATGAATAGGGGTTTGTTGATAAATCAGAAGGATAGCCACCAGCATGAGTAAGCTACCGGCAAAGGTGTAGACGAAAAATTTAAACGTTACCGGAATGCGACGAGGGCCACCATAGAGTGAACTTAAAAAATAAACAGGAATCAGGGCAGCCTCCCAGCAAACATAAAACAGCAGGGCATCTTTAGCAAGGAAAACTCCGCTGAGGCCTGCCTGCGCTAATAACATCAACCCATAAAATACATTTTTTCTTTCGGGTTGTTTATTGAGTAAACTCACAAAAATAATAGGGAATACAAGGGCATTGAGCATGAGCATCATCAAGGCCAAGCTATCGCCTTTGTCTAACCCCAAAGAAAATCGTGCCCCTAAGGAAGGGATCCAATTCACGTTCCAGTGTAAATCAAAACCCGGTAATTGTTTTACATACACGGTGTAGGTAAGCAAGGATACCACAAATTGTAAGAGAGATATACCTATAGCTGTATACGAAGCCTTACTTGCCGGTAAAAGCAAAGTAATTAGTCCGCCTACTAATGGAATCAATATAAATAAAAGGATAAGCATGTGTATTCTTTCGGGTAAGGGTTATAAAATCCAAATCTGCAAGGCGAAGAGCAGGATGATACCCAACACCATCATGAACAAATAAAATCCGACAAGACCACTTTGCAGATAACGAAGTCGGTCTCCTGAAGCTTGTATCAGTTTTCCTACCCCATTGACTAGGGCATCAATACCACTTTTTTCTATCCATCGCTCCATGAACTTACTCAATACCAGCAAGGGTTTTACGATAATGGCATGATAAATTTCATCGAAATACCATTTGCCTTGCGCCATTTTAGCAAGCCCCTTCGGTTCCGAATCGGCATTATATTTTTTATAATAAAACCACCCCATGCTAATACCCATGATGGCAATCATCACAGCTAATCCCATTAATACGATTTCTGCGTTATGGGATAATGCATTCACCATTGGATGCGCTACGAGTGATGTTTTTAAAACAGGTTCTAAAAATTCTTCCAATAGATGAGGAGCTCCTGTTATGGCCGGTAATCCTAACATACCTCCAAAGGCTGATAAAAGGGCTAAGATGACTAAGGGGATTGTCATTAGAGCCGGACTTTCATGGAGATGATGTTTTTGATCGGCAGTCCCCCGAAACTCACCATGAAAAGTAACAAAGAGTAAGCGGAACATGTAGTAGGCGGTCATCAGTGCAGCCAACATACCGAGGACCCAAAATATTTTTCCGTATTGACCTAATTTGAAGACACTCATTAAAATTTCATCCTTCGAGAAGAACCCGCTTAAGGGAGGAATCCCGGCAATGGCTACACAACCAATTAAAAAGGTGAGGTAGGTAATTTTCATGGATGATTTTAATCCACCCATTTTACGGATATCCTGTTCGCCACCCATGGCATGGATTACCGAACCTGAGCCAAGAAATAATAAGGCTTTGAAGAAGGCATGAGTTACCACATGAAACACGGCTGCTACATAAGCGCCTGCCCCTAAGGCCATAAACATAAACCCTAATTGGCTTACAGTAGAATACGCCAATACCTTTTTAATATCGTTTTGCATAGTGGCGATTGTAGCCGCTATCAAGGCTGTGGCCAAACCGATAATCAGAATCACTTGTTGGGCAACGGGAGCCAAGGTATAAATAAAGTGACTGCGGGTGACCATATAAATACCGGCGGTAACCATGGTAGCCGCATGGATGAGGGCCGATACAGGTGTCGGACCGGCCATGGCATCTGGAAGCCAGGTAAATAAAGGAATTTGAGCACTTTTACCCGTAGCACCAATAAAGAAGCAGAGTGCTATCGCAGTAAGATATCCTACACTGATTTGTCCACTAGAGATGGCAGCTTGTAAGTCGGTGAAGTTTAGCGTATTGAATTTCGAGAAGAGCATGAGAATGCCAATCAGAAAACCGAGATCCCCAATACGATTCATCACAAATGCTTTTTTGGCAGCATTCGTATATTCTGTGTTCTTATACCAAAAGCCAATGAGGAGGTAGGAGCAAAGTCCAACCCCTTCCCAACCTACGAACATTAAGACATAGTTGGCGCCCATCACCAAGAGTAACATCGAGAAGATGAACAAATTCAGGTAGGCGAAAAACTTACCATAGCCATCATCATGCGACATATAGGAGATCGAGTAGATATGGATAAGAAAGCCAATTCCCGTTATTACTAACAGAAATAGACTGCTGAGAGCATCAATCTGAAACGATATCTGGGCCGTCATGGTACCACTATTGATGTACTCATATACCGGAACGATAATGGACGCACCTGTTCCTTCTTCGCCTTCACCATGCAGGTGTTGTACTTCTAGAAAAATACCCAGAGAGACTAAAAATGAAGCCAAGACAGCGAATGAGGCAATCCATCCACTCAGCGCACCTAATTTATTTCGGCCTAAGCCGGTAATAAGAAAACCCAATAAGGGAAATAAGGGCACTAACCACGCAACCTGTATCATGGATATCGTTTAGTTTTTTAATCGATTTAAAATATTGACGTCGATAGAATGTGTTTTACGGTACATCAGCACTACCACCGATAAGCCAACGCTTACTTCGGCGGCCGCCACTACCATAATGAAGAACACAAAGATTTGTGCATCGGCATGGTTATGCATCTTGCTGAAGGTAACCATCAGTAAATTGACGGCATTCAGCATCAGCTCGATACACATGAGTATGATGATGGCATTTCGTCGCATTAATACGCCCATGACGCCAATGCAAAATAAAGCCAGACTTAAAAACAGGTAATACTGTGATGGCATAGAAAAAAAGTTGGGCAAAAATAAGGGTTGCAAGCCGAAATTGGTAATACTTTCGGTTTTGTTTTTCGGGCTATGTTTACGGCTTAGGTTTGGTTTCTCAACCCTTGCCAATTCTCTGAAACCTAAGGCCACTTATCCAAATGGATGGCCCAGATACACAGACCATGATAGAATCATTCCTTGCCAAGCATCAAGATTGTCTGTACATGGCTTGAATCGCCAGAATGCATACCCATATTAACGCAAACGATCGGCCTTGATGGCACGGGCCTGTTGTAATCGATTTTTAAAATAATCGGCTTCGGCAACTTTGCCTATGGCACGATACGTAATATCTAAGAACTGAATCGATACTTCGTCGAGAGAGTCTAGGGCATACGCCTTATTAAACCAATAGAGCGCACTGTCTGGCCTTTGGGTGGCTCCGTAAATACAACCTATATTGTTGATGAAGTCCGTTTCGGTACTATCGCCCTTATGCGCCTTAAGAAAATAGGGCATCGCCGATAGAAGAAGATTGGTGCCCTTTATCAAATAGAATCTGGCACTATCTGTCATGCCCATTTTTTGAAAATCGGCACCTTTTTGTGTAATCGGGATCGATGAATTGTAAAAGACAGTCCCCAGGTTATTCGTAAAAATCGGATTGGTACTGTCTTGGTCTAGGGCCTTACGATAATATTTTTCGGCACTATCAAGACGCCCCGTATTGAAATAGGCTTTCCCTAATTGATTATACCCATCGCTTGGTAAGGCCGGAAAAATGCTTAGAGATTTTGACAGCAACTCAATGGCCCGGTAATTGGCTCTTTTTACCGAATCTTGTAAATCGATATTGAGATTGTTTTCGCTGATATCGAGTTCGAGATTGTCTTTGAAATCGGCGCCCGAAAGGTGATTCCCCATGTAAAACAAGAGATGGGTCGATTCGGGATAACTTTCTACATCCTTAGAGAAAAGAGTAAAATCGCTCTTCCAATCTTTGTTGCGGTCGTAGGTTTTAAAACTATATAAACCGGCTATGGCAAAAACTACGGATAAAAAGACAGGCGCCTTGCGGAATGCAGCCGATAAACTATCGTTGGGTTCTTGATTTTTATAGAAAAAGTGAGCCAATCCAAATCCTGAAATCAGCGTGAGTCCGAGAGAGGGCACAAACAGCAATCGTTCTCCAAATGAGGTTCCTATCAAAAAGAAAACATTAGAGGTAATCGACATCGCAATAAAAAACCAAAGGATCCCAAAGGCCAATGGTTTTTTTTCGGATTTCTTTGCGATAGAATAAACGGCATACCCAAACATAGCGAGTAAGAGAAAAAAGGAAAACAGAAATCCTGGATTTGCAAACCCTACGGGAATAAGTGCTGAGAAAGAGTAATCGCAGCTCAAGGGATGTGGAAACAAAAAGGTTTTCAGGTATAAGCCAAGGGTATTGACGGCCGATGAAAATTGATGTGTGCCGACATACAAACCCTCATTGCATAAGACCATAAAATTATCGAGGGCACTCAGGGTTGTCTTATCAGGATATTGTTTAAGGGTAAGATGGCGGCATAGTAAAAAAAACAAGGAACAGCTCAACATGATGCCGGATAGAATTGCATTTTTTTGCCTGTCTATATCTGTAAAGAAGTAGAGAAACAGAGGAAAGATTAACACAGCAACTACGGTTGATTCTTTCGAAAATGAACCTATCAAAAATGATAACACTGCTGCCAATAAAAACAGGACCTGCTGTTTTTGAATATATAGCTGCAAACAACGTAAGGCCATGAGAATTCCTAATAAACTCAACACCTCGTCACCACTTTTAATATTGGCTACTACTTCGGTATGTATGGGATGGGTAATAAATAAAAGGGCTAGCAAAAATGGCATAACCGTCTGTTTTCGGAGGGCATCATAGAAGATAAGAAAAAGAAATACCCCACACAAGGCATAAAGCAAAACATTGATCACATGAAATGAGTGTGGGTTTCCGTCAAACAGATTCCATTCTAGATTAAAAATAAACTTCACGAATGGACGGTACAACGAATTTTCGATATCCGAAAAATCGCCTTTTCGTAGTGGGGTACTAAAAATTTTGACAGTATTTTGCCAGCTTACCGGAGCCTTGGTGATTTTATTATTTTTAATAATGCCATGGTCGTCAAGTACAAAGCGATGCTGAAACGTATTACTGTAAATGCTGAAGGTAAGTAGAAATAAAGTTAACCCATAAAGCCATGGCGTTAGTCTGGATCCCGAAGCAGTTGTGGGCTCTGATATAGCTTCGGGTTTTGATTTACTTTGTTGTAAGGGCGATGCAGCGACGGTTCTGTTTTTATTATTTTTTGCCATGGTAAGATGAAAGATGCCTGATACGATGTTTATCAATGCATAAAAGTAATCGACTTTTCGAATTTGTAAAAAACACAGAGCAGAAGATTCTGCCGGTGCAACTTAGCGCACCCTTAATTCGCGTTGCATATCTCTGTTGGCATCACGGGCTTTGATGGTATCTCGCTTATCATGCGTTTTTTTACCTCTAGCCAACGCAATTTCAATTTTAGCATAACCACTCTCGCTTAAGAAAATACGCAGGGGTACTATCGTGTATCCTTTTTCTTTGGTTTTGCTATCAAGTTTCCGCAGCTCTTTTTTTGTGAGTAGCAATTTTCGAACCCGCAAGGGATCATGGTTAAAAGCGGTTCCATGTGAGTATTCGGCGATGTGTAAGCTTTTCAAGACTAAGTCGCCATTGTCGAAAATACAAAAGCTATCATTGAAGCTAGCCTTTCCTTGTCGCAGCGATTTTATCTCACTGCCCATCAATATCATACCTGCCGTATAGCGCTGTTCTATGGCGAAATGATAGGTGGCCGACCGATTAGAAATCTCTTTCATGAAACGCAAAGGTAATGGCATTCGTTACGGATTTGTACACCCTCTAGGAAAATTGTACTTTGCGGCCTCATTACCTTGCTATGACCGAACAGTATTTTAGTGCCTTCCGGAATCAGATTGCCGGCATCGACCAACATTTTCCAACGCCTTTTGGGGAACGAAAAATGATCTACGCCGATTGGATTGCCAGCGGCAGGTTGTATACCCCTATCGAAAAAAAGATGCGCGAGCAGGTAGCCCCCTTTTGTGCCAATACACATACCGAAACTACCATTACCGGTACGTTAATGACGAGGGCTTATCAGGAGGCGAAACGATTTATCAAACGTGAGGTGAATGCCAACGAAGGGGATGCCTTGATTTTTTCGGGTTCTGGAATGACAGACTCTATCAATAAGTTACAACGTATTTTGGGTTTACGGATTCCCGAAAAAGCCGCTCAATTTGTTACACCGTATCAAGTCTTGCCCGAATCGGATCGTCCTATTGTTTTTATTACGCATCTTGAACATCATTCTAACCATACATCTTGGCTCGAAACCCTTGCTGATGTTGAGATTATCAACCCCGATGCGAAGGGAGAAGTGGATCTCCTTCACTTAGCGCAACTCATTGATCAGTACAAACATCGTCCTCTTAAAATCGCTTCGGTTAGTGCTAGCAGTAATGTAACAGGCATTTTTACGCCTTACTATCAGATTGCAGAAATGATGCATAAGGCGGGTGGATATTGCTTTGTTGATTTTGCCTGCTCGGGTCCTTATGTTAGCATCGATATGCATCCATCAAATGCTGCGCAGCAATTGGATGTGATTTTTCTTTCGCCCCATAAATTTTTGGGTGGACCAGGCACACCGGGTGTGATGGTGATGAACAAAGGTTTGTATGCGAATGCGGTTCCGGATCATGCGGGTGGGGGAACGGTAAAGTTTACCACACCTTGGAAATTTCATGAATATATCGATAGTGTAGAAGACCGCGAAGATGGCGGTACACCTCCTTTTTTACAAGGGATACGCGCTGCGATGGCCTTTGCCTTAAAGAAAGAGATGGGTACCGACAATCTACTAAAACGCGAAGCTGCCATCATGGATCAAGTGTTTCATCGACTCGAAAAAATACCGAATCTCCATATCTTGGCAGGGTCATTGCGGCATCGGGTGGGGGCGATATCGTTTACTATCGATGACCTTCATTTTAATTTAGGGGTGAAACTACTCAACGATCATTTTGGTATTCAGGTTCGCGGGGGGTGTGCTTGTGCCGGGACCTATGGACATTATCTACTCAATATTAGTCGCGAAGAGTCGGATACCATTATCAAACGATTGCATCAAGGTGAGTTGTTTGTGCGTCCCGGATGGATACGCCTTTCGGTTCACCCTACGCATACCGATGAGGAAATTAATGCCATCCTGACCGGGATAGAGTTTGTGGCGGCTAACTTTCAAAAAATGGCGGAGCAGTATACTTATAATGTGAAGAAGAATATTTTTCATCATCAGGGTTATGAGAGTCATTTTGAGGATGATTTTGTGCGTGGTCTGTTTCACTAAAAAAAGGGAAATTCATACCACGATTTTTTCATAGTGAGCTTCATCTATACGATTGAGCAAAGCTGCGAATAGATTTTCTTTGCAATCCTAGTAAAAAGGAATGGCGAAACCAAGTGTCTGTTTCTGTGTGCCGGACTGAAATGCTTTCAGACAATGTACTTTATTCAGACACGGGAAACCAAACCGGTTTATCATTATCGAAATCGCCATTATAGTTGATAAACAATTCATCGCCGGCTTGAATGGCTTTTACGGTTTTTATGTAAATGATGCCTTCCTCATAATCTTGAAAATACTCGCAATTCGAGGGACAAGCATGATTGTATATCGGAATCAAACCTAAGGCCATACAACAGGCATCATCTTGCCAGTCGAAAATATAATTGTATAGGGTGGTTTGATCGAGTAGTTTTTTTTCATCCTGTGTCATCACAACCACGGGCGAAATTTCAATCAGCGTATCGGCTTCAATATCTTCATAACTAAATACGCCCCAACCGCGGGTAGGGGTTTGGGCTGTATACAGGGCAGCATGTATCATGCGCGACGAGCGTCTTTACGGGCAAACAATAACTGACTCACTAAAATCAATAACAAGCTCAAGATCAAAGACAAGAACGTTTTGCCCAGCATGAGAAGGATGTTTTGAAAGCTCCAGATTTGTAACAGATAAAAGAAGAAATGATGCAGTAATAAACTGATACCGGCATATAAACTAAAGGCTATCATACCCATCCGAAATAAGGAAGGAACAACCGAACCTAGTTCTTTAGCGCTTTGTTGAAAAAAGACACTGAGAATAATGGGTCGCATATAACATAACAGAACGCAGGCTGCCGCATGCATGCCTGGGGTATTGCAGAAATAATCCATGAGTAGTCCTGTAAATAAACCTATGAGCATCGAGAGCCACGAAAAGGTATTTACCGGTAGTAAAAGCAAAACCAGTGGGTATAGCATAGGGATAAAAGCAGGCATTCCCATAAGACTCAAGGAAGATTTAATCACGATATCATTCAATACAAATAATTGTACCGACATGATGAGCAGAAAATTCAATACAAATTTTATTACGGGATTCATAGATTGGATTGAACGGTTTCTTCTAATTTTTTTCGCTCGATATTTACCTCATCGGCAACCACGTATACAAAATGTAAGCGCCTGAAATTACTGCTTAGCCATACTTTATAAGTAGTGCCTCCGGTGACAGCCGCCACGCGACCTAACATTATTTTTTCGGGAAAATTACCATATCCGCTGGTCACCACCGAGTCGCGGGCTTTCAGATGTACCGATTGTGGAATGCCGCTGAGGATTCCAAACGCCGGATCGGTACCATCCCACGATAAACGACCCACGGTACCATCACTAACCATCGCACTCACCGTAAACCGATCGGAGAGGAAGGAGAGAACCACACAATAGTTTTCGGAAACATGACTGATTTTGCCCACGATTCCATCGGCACTAATCACGGCCATGCCTTTTTTTACACCTTTCAGACTGCCAATATCGAGAGTGAGGTAATTAATTTTTTGATCAATTGTATTGTTCAACACACGGGCTGGGATATAAGTATATTGTATCGTTTGACTCACCGTATCGCTTAAGAGTCGAGTTGTGTACGAAGTATCATGCAAAGGGTTAGCAAGAATAGGAGTACCTATTTGTTTGCGCAAACGGGCATTTTCATGCATCAGACTATCATTGGCTTCTCTGAGGTGCAAGAACCCTATCATTTGTTCTTTCCGGTCGTAATACTTACCTGCAATCCCTCTTGCCGAATTTACATAAGAACTCTGTTGATAGGTATTGTTTCGAAAAACCAAAATCAGGCAAATCAATTCCAGCAGCAGAAAAATAAAAAAATTATGAAACTGCTTAATGAGGAGGATCAGGTTACGCACTTTACTGGCTGGGGGCTTTTACGGTTGTTGCAGAGGGGGAATGAGGATGGCCTTATTGCATCAGGAATGGATACTTATGTACGTGTTTCAGGGCCATGCCTGTTCCGCGAACCACACTACGTAGCGGATCTTCGGCAATATGCACCGGCAATTTGATTTTGCTAGAGATGCGGATGTCAAGACCACGCAACAAGGCGCCACCGCCGGTTAAGTATAAACCTCTACGGAAGATATCGGCAGCTAATTCAGGCGGTGTTTTTTCGAGGGCCTTTAAGATGGCTTCCTCTATTTTAAACACCGACTTATCTAAGGCATCGGCAACTTCTTGATAGGAAACCATGATTTGTTTCGGGATACCCGTTACCAAATCTCTACCATTGACCGCTACATCATCTGGGGGATTATCTAATTCCTTCAAGGCACTACCCACCTGAATTTTGATTTGCTCAGCCGTTCTATCACCAATTAACAAACTATGGTAACGACGCATGGCTTCGATAATGTCGGCTGTAAATTCATCACCGGCAATCCGAATACTCTCATCACAAACAATACCCGAAAGAGAAATAATCGAAATTCCTGTGGTTCCACCACCAATATCAATCACCATGTTTCCACAAGGTTCTTCTACATCAATGCCTATCCCTAAGGCTGCGGCCATAGGTTCGTGAATCATATATACTTCTTTGGCTCCGGCTTGTTCGGCGCTATCGCGTACCGCACGTTTTTCTACTTCGGTGATCGAAGACGGAATACAAATTACCATACGCCAACTTGGAGCAAACAAAGGCTTTTTCGGGTAAATCAACTTAATCATTTCCCGTATCATCCCTTCGGCCGCATTAAAGTCGGCAATTACACCATCTTTTAGGGGACGAATTGTTTTTAGATTTTCGTGAACCTTACCATCCATCATCATCGCCTTTTTACCAACGGCAATAATTTTGTTCGTGGTTCGATCCATAGCAACGATGGAGGGTTCATCTACCACCACCTGGTCGTTATGTATAATTAGCGTATTGGCCGTACCCAGGTCAATGGCAATATCCTGTGTAAAAAAGTTAAATAAACCCATGTAAATCGCGTATGATTTGCCCACCTTTGGGCTTTGCGAAATTATAAGATATATTCGGAAATGAAAACAATATTTATCGCGGCCGAAACATTTTTTATAAACATTCACAATCTCTGGATGTGATTAACGAAAGCTCTCGAGAGCTTTCTGATTCTCTCCACCTGCATACAAATAGATTTCTGAATACAGCAGCCTTTTCAATCGCTATACCCTTTGGGCAATCTCCTTCGCTTGTCATGATCAATTCAAAAATTTACTGACAAGCAATTTCATGGACCTGCCTACGAAAAATGGGATTCCGATTGACTTACGTTTTTTGTCTCAAAGCGTCTATTAACAAGCTTATTCTGCGGTTTCTATACACTTAAGGAAGCTATAACATCAGGCTACCTGAGTCTATGTATTTTTACCTTCTATTTTCACTATATGAAGTATTTCTTTTTCCTGATTTTGGGATGGATATATAGTCCCCTTCAGGCACAACAACTCTTTTCGACCCATAGCGACCAAACAGGTGAAATAAAGCGTAGCGAAGCGGTTGTGGTAAGCACCCGATTGTTTACGAATGATACCGCTCGTTACCACTATAACCAAATGAAACACTATGTAAAAATGATTTTGCCCTATGTAGATACTGCGGTGGTCTTATTTCAAGATATCGAAGCCCAAAGTGCCGATATGAGCGCGAGACAACGAAGGCAGTATACACGCTCACGGGAGTCGGAAATTAAACATCGTTTCGAAGACAGACTCTCGCAACTGAATATCACGCAAGGCCGATTGCTTGTGAAACTGATCAACCGTCAACTCGGCAAAAACTGCTACAGCATTTTACAAGACCTAAAAAATCCAATCACCGCTACTTGGTATCTCTCACTAGCCCGTATCCATGGGATTAATCTCAGCGAAGATTATGTGGCCACCGAAAATTCCGACTTAGAAATGATAATGAAAAATCTTGGATACGAAGAAAGTGAAGAGTAAAATTCGAATGTTATTCTTCAATCGTTTTTAAATCCTGATCGCGCTTACCTAAAACTACCGCCCCAATCATCGCACTTAAAAATAAAACGCTGGCAATTTCAAAAGGAAACACATAGTCGGTAAATAAGGCATGACCTAAGTTTTTAATCAAACCTAACTCAGTAGATTGCGACAAGTTGATTTGTTGATTTTCTAATTGGGTGCTCGATGTTTTTAATGCGGCTACCAAGACTAACAACAATGAGCCTCCGGCAATCACGCCGGCAAATTGCACCAAGTAGTTTTTTTGAGGCTCCGTATCACTATTTAAGTTCATCAACATGATTACAAACAGAAACAATACCATGATGGCTCCTGCATACACAATGATGTTTACAATCGCCAAAAACTGGGCATTCATGGTGAGATAGTGCCCCGAAATCGTGAAAAAAGTGAGGATGAGAAATAAGACACTATTAATGGGACTGCGACTGAGAATGACCCCGATGGCAAATCCTAAGGTTAACAGACTTAATACCCAAAATACAATTTGCTGAATATCCATAATCTTATGAAGGTTTGCTAGTTTGTTTTTGTTTCATGGCATCGGTAAGAGGCAATACCAAGTCTTCTTTTTTATAAATAAACCCTTTCCGGTCGTAATTCGAAGGCGCAAAAGTTTGGGTTAAGTATATGGCATCTTTTGGACAAGCTTCTTCGCATAAGCCACAGAAGATGCAGCGAAGCATATTAATTTCGTACTGAGCTGCATATTTCTCTTCGCGATACAAATGCATCTCATCGGGCTTGCGTTCGGCCGCTTCCATGGTAATGGCTTCTGCCGGACAACTCAGCGCGCACAAACCACAAGCTGTGCAACGTTCACGACCTTCTTCATCCCGATTCAGGATATGCAATCCACGAAAGGTTGAGCTAAACGGACGTTGTACATCCGGATAATTGATGGTCGGCTTTTTACGAAACATATGGCCGAGCGTAATCTTTAACCCTTTGGCAATTGCCGGCAAATACAAGCTCTCCATGAAACTCATGGGCTTACGATTTACCGCTTTGGCTTTTTGTGAAATATTGTATGTCATATTATTTAGGACTAGCGAAGTAAAGAATAACAGCACCTGTAACCAACATGTTCACCAATGCCAAGGGGATCAAGCTCTTCCAACCTAGGTTCATCAATTGGTCGTAACGGAATCGAGGAATGGTCCAACGAATAAACATAAAGAAGAGGACAAAAAAGATGGCTTTGGTAAGCAAGACCATTACACCGATCAACGAAAAGAGGAGCGGCGAAACATGCAAGGCTACCTGATCCATGAACGGATAATTATAACCTCCAAAAAAGAGGGAACTCAAAATCACCGAACTGATAAACATATTGATGTATTCGGCAAATAAATAAAAGCCAAGTTTCATCGAGCTATACTCGGTATGATAACCACCAATCAACTCACTCTCACATTCGGCTAAGTCGAACGGGGCACGGTTTAATTCGGCAAAGGCACACACTAAAAAAATTAAAAAGGCTAAAGGCTGCTTAAAGAAATTCCAAGTCGGATATCCATTGTGCCAAAACCCATGTTGCTGATCAACAATTTCGCGTAAACTCAGCGAGCCTGTCATCATCACCATCGCTATCAAGCTAATGCCCATGGCCAATTCGTACGATATTGCCTGCGATGCGGCGCGCAATCCACTCAACAACGAAAATTTATTGTTAGAGGCCCAAGCACCAATCATAATGCCATAAACGCCTAAACTTACCACGCCAAAAATGAATAAAATCCCAATATTAATATCGGCTACCTGTAAGCTAATTACACTCCCGTCGGCTTTCGGAATATCGGGCCCCCAAGGTATCACAGCACTCGTCATACAAGCCATCAACATCGCTAAACTCGGTCCTAGTACAAATAAAAATTTAGAGGATACCGTTGGAATAATTTCTTCTTTCAGAAACAGTTTTACCCCATCAGCTAATGGCTGAAAGAGTCCGAAAGGACCTGCCCGATTGGGCCCGCGGCGATCTTGCATAATGGCAGCAACCTTACGTTCGGCCCAGGTGCTGTACATCGCAATACCCAGCGAGGCACCCAAAATAACAGCAATAAGGATCACTTTTTCGAGGATTAAAGACAGCGTTATGGCCAGTACAAACATGGTTCTGCAATTGAGTGCCCAAAAGTAGGTAAAAAGCAGTAGAAATGTATAGCCAATCGTACAGAAAGTATATCGGCCACAAGCTTATCGAGTCGCTGTATTTTTAGGAGACTCATCGATATAAGCCTTGTCGTCATTCGTGGCGATGGCACCGTTCATCGGGCAGAAACTATTTCGCTTTTTTGTAGGGGGCATCCATGGGCGCTGCTTTGTTTCCTAATCGATAGAGTTCCAAATACATTTTATGCCAATCCTTTCGTTTCTTTGCCATCCATGAGATTTTTTTCGTTCATCCTGATTTTGCTGTGCACCTGTCAATGGGCTGAGGCACAAGACAAATCAAAATCTTCCCGAAATACGGCTACATTGCAAGGTACGGTTTCCGACAATCAGCATCATGCACTCGATCTGGTGAGTGTGTCGTTGAAGGGCCTAGGGATGGGTACGAAAACAGATTCGCTGGGGCATTTCTCGCTGCAAGTACCGTCCGAAAAAACGATACAAATTGTCTTTAGCTCGGTAGGGTATAGTTCGCGCACCCTCTTTAAACGCTTGCGTGCCGGTGAGGTTTATCCGCTCAATATTACGCTCAACAGCAGCAGTACCACCGTTCGAGAGGTAACCATCAAAGACAATCGCCGTCGCAACGAGCCGGGTAATATCACTTTCAACGCTAAAATGCATAGCGTATCGCCCAATATTGTTGGCGGTATCGAAGGCTTACTCAAAATCTTTCTGGGCGATAAAAACGAAATGACCTCTCAGTACAATGTGCGGGGTGGTAATTACGACGAGAATCTGGTTTATATCAACGACTTCGAAGTATATCGTCCGTTTTTGGTGCGCAGTGGTCAGCAAGAAGGACTCAGTATTATCAATCCTGATCTGGTGGGTGGGGTTAATTTTTCGACCGGTGGATTTCAATCGCGTTATGGCGACAAAATGAGTAGTGTACTCGATATCACTTATAAACGCCCCAAAGAATTTGCCGGCAGCGTCAGTATGAGTATGCTGGGCTTTGGCGCTCACCTCGAAGGTACAGGCGTTAAAAATCGACTCAGTTATCTGGTGGGGCTGCGACAAAAATCAAATCAGTACCTCTTGCAAGCACAGCAAACCAAAGGGGTGTATAACCCTACGTTTACGGATATTCAAACCTATATCAACTACCAATTTAATACCGATTGGCAGCTCGATGTGTTTGCTAACTATGCCCGCAATCGCTTCGACTTTCAACCCGAAAGCTCAACCCAAAGTTTTGGCTTAATTAATAAGGCCTTTCAATTGCGTACTTTCTATAATGGAGCCGAAACCGATAAGTTTGATTCACGGTATGGGGGGGTATCACTGAGCTATACACCGGGTAAAAAAACCTTGCTGAAATTGATTGCCTCTTGGTTTCAAACCAACGAATCCGAAACCTACGATATACAGGGCGAATACC
>JBEISB010000164.1:0-5162 GCA_040375635.1 Chitinophagaceae bacterium
ACACTAAACTTACATGATAGCAAATTAAGCACTGGTTTTGATACTACACCTAGCTATCGTGGGGCCTTTGGTAGCAGCGATTGGACAGCCGATTGGGCAAGCTTTACGCCACAGAGTAACCCTTATTTATATGGGTATGGCGCTTCGCCAGCCGGTATAACAGATGCGAATCGTCAGTTGATGGAGATGACTATCTATCCAAATCCAAGTCAGGATCTTACAAGCATTCGATTCAAAGGAATGACTGCAGGTAAAGGTCAAATCCAAATCACAGACATGAATGGGAAAATGGTTTACCAACAAAATATCATGATCCAAAAAGGTACGCAAGAATACCAAGTTTCTACAGGTGCCTTTGCGAATGGTATGTATCAAGTAAAGGTTATTAGTACAGAAGGTTTACAGCAAACCAAACTCGCTGTTTTTCGATAGAGTTATCTCACGATAATTCTAAAAAGCCACGTGTCATGCGTGGCTTTTTCTATTGTATTGAATGTAGATTTTTGGTTGAATGCCCAAAAAGAAAAGCCGTAGATCATTGCGGCTCTTAGGTGGGGGATGCTTACAATAAGAAGAAAGCCAGTGCTACGAATGGTGCAATAACCACTCATGGTTTTGCAAGGGATAGGCACGAATAGGTTCTTCGGTAGGTATTGGATGTTGAATGGTTTCATCCGCTAAGGGAATTCCAAACTCTTTTTCAGTCCTGAATTTATACATAGGCACAACCGTTAATAAAAACAATTCGAGCATAGTTGGCGAAGGGTAATTGCCAAAGAAACTTTTGAAGTATAAATAGATCGGTGCCATTCTTTGAATCTTTTGCATCGAAGAATACTGCATCAGAAAGCTTCTCAAATCCATAATAGTATCAAAGGCGTCGAATTTGCCGTTTTTACGATGCTGAAAGGCCGACTGTATCAATGCTGATAGATTTTCGACAGTTATCGAGTATACAAAGAAATTAGATCGTTGAGGGATCAAATAGGCGCCTTGTTGTTTGTCGAAGAATAATTCATGAAAATTATTCTGACGGAATAAGCGATCGCCAATCGCCTGTACATTCAGTAAGGTGCATCGTATGCCCGATTGAACAAATTTTTGCTCTATCATCCCTTTGTGTTGTAGAAACAAATTGCTCGAATTGAAATAAGCCCCCGGCCAGCTCAAAATGACCATATGATCAAAATTGTTTTCTATAGCATAATCTACTAACCAATTCACTCTTTCGCATTCGATGCTGAAGCTGTCGAGATGACTATAGGCATCTAGCTTCTGAAAAGAATATAATAACGTATTTCCCTGCGTGTATCGAAGCTGTTCTTTCAAATCTTCGGGACTATTAATTTGCGTACAATCTAGTTGATGCAAATCATAGATTCTTTGTAAAGAATGAAATAAGGTCTGTTCGGTTCTTGAAAAAGAATGGGCAAATATCATGTTCTATTTTAGTACAAAATTCTTTATAGTACATTATCAAAATATGATGTGTCGGTTATGAAATATTTATCAAATGACTTATTATTGTAATGAAAACCAACTCAACACCTAAAGAATCCGAATTATGAGAGCTATTTTAGTCGATGATGACAATTTAAACTCCGAACTTCTATCCCATCTGCTTCAAAAATATTGCCGGGAGGTAGAAATCCTCGGAACGGCAGAAACCATCGATGGGGCTCTCGAGCTTATCGCCTTACACAAGCCTGATTTATTGTTTTTAGATATTGAATTGCATAACCGAAACGCGAAAGAACTGATGTTGTCTATAGACCTAGATAATATTCAGATTATTTTGATAACAGCTTTTGAAAAGTATGCTGTCGAAATGCACAAATTTCCTGTGGTTGATTATCTGCTGAAGCCTTTATTGATTACCGATCTGATGGCTGCGGTTCATAAGGCAAATAAAAATAGGGAGCAGCGTAAAGAGAGTTCTTCGAACATGGTAAAACAGCATGAAGAGAGATACATAGCCCTTCCCTTACGCGATTATATGCAGGTAGCGCCTTTAGACGATATCATCCGCTTGGAAGCAAGAAACAATTATAGTCAGGTATATACCAAAGAAAACAAAATGATTCTCACTTCACGCAGTATGGCCGAATATGAAGAAGTGTTGCCGAAAAATAATTTCGTGCGGGTGCATAAATCCCATATCGTAAACCTGAAGTATGTGAGTAAATATATACGAAGTAAAAATGGGAGTTTGATTCTTCAAGACGGGACCGAAGTGCCGATATCAGCGAATCGTAAAAAGGATGTTTCAGACCGTATCTTATTTACCTAGTGGATATTGAGTGGCTAATTCCATTCATCGCTTACAAAAGCAATTGTATATTTGCCGGCATTGCATGAAGTATAAATTTATTACGATAGAAGGAAATATCGGAGCCGGTAAAACCACCCTAGCAAGATTGTTGGAGGCTCAGTTGCCTGCCCGTATTATTTTAGAACAGTTCGCCGATAATCCCTTTCTGCCTAAGTTTTATGCGAATCGCGATAAATATGCATTTCCCCTTGAATTGTCGTTTTTGGCCGAGCGTTTTAAGCAGTTAAAAGATATGCTCAATACCCGTGATCTCTTTGATCAGTATTTGGTGTCTGATTATCTGTTTATTAAAAGTAAGCTCTTCGCCAGTGTCAATTTACCGGATGATGAATACAAATTGTTTTGTAATCTGTTCGATATCATTCAAACCAATTTACCCCAGCCTGATGTAATCATCTATCTGCATGCGCCGCTGGAAAAACTGAAGGAGAATATCCGTCGTCGCAATCGCGATTATGAACAAAATATACAAGACGAATACCTGGTAGAATTGCAAGCGGCGTATTTGCAACTCATAAAGGCCGGACAATATCGCACTTTGGTGGTAGATACTACCCAAACCGATTTTTTACACAATCCCGAACAATTTCAACAGTTATTATCGTATCTCGATGCCGACTACGAGCCGGGCTTTCATTACCTCCCTTTCTAGCTTGATGATGATTTTTGCCAGAAAATCGAAATCCCACCTGCTTTTTATTACTTTTGCCTACTTTTTAAATAAAACTATATGGCAAATCAGGCAATTATCGACTTATTAGGCAACGATGCCGCGTATTATCTCGACCACAAATGTGCAACCATTTCGAACAGCGATCTGCATCTTCCCTCACCCCAAATTATTGATGAGGTATGGGCTAACAGTAACCGCACCCCGCAAACCCTGCGTAGTTTGCAGGCTTTGATGGGCAATGGGCGTTTACAAAACTCAGGTTATGTATCAATCCTTCCTGTTGATCAGGGTATCGAACACAGTGCCGGTGCCTCTTTTGCTCCTAACCCAATTTATTTTGATCCCGAAAATATTGTAAAGCTGGCTATCGAAGGTGGTTGTAATGCGGTAGCTTCTACGTATGGTGTACTCGGCGCTTGTGCTCGTAAATATGCGCACAAGATTCCGTTTATCGTGAAGGTGAATCACAACGAATTTTTATCGTATCCTAATAAGTTCGATCAAATTATGTTTGGTTCGATTCGGGATGCTTGGAATATGGGGGCTGTAGCCGTGGGCGCTACCATTTATTTTGGCAGCGATGAAAGCACACGTCAAATTCAAGAAGTAGCGAAAGCTTTCGAATATGCACACGAATTGGGTATGGCCACGGTATTGTGGTGCTATCTCCGTAACGGAGGATTCAAGACTGCCGAAGCGGATTATCATACATCTGCCGATCTTACCGGACAAGCCAATCATCTTGGCGTAACGATTCAGGCGGATATCATCAAGCAAAAATTACCGACAAATAATGGGGGTTATAATGCCTTGAAGTTTGGTAAGACACATAAGAATGTTTACGAAAAACTCACTACCGATCACCCGATAGATCTTACTCGTTATCAGGTGGCCAATTGTTATATGGGCCGTGTAGGCTTAATTAACAGTGGTGGCGAAAGCAAAGGCGCAACCGACTTAGCCGAAGCAGTTACCACAGCTGTGATCAACAAAAGAGCAGGGGGTATGGGCCTCATCAGTGGTCGTAAGGCGTTTCAAAAACCAATGAAGGAGGGCGTTGAATTGCTCAACACGATTCAGGATGTGTATTTAGATAATAGCATCACAGTAGCCTAATTCATTGTCATAAAATCTTTCAATCCCGTTCTTTATCAGGAACGGGATTTTTTATTTCCGCCGAAAGGCCCCATCTCGACCTTGATACACTCGGTGGCGATACAATAATCCTGATATCATGCCAAAGACAAAGCCGCCGATATGGGCTAAATAGGCAATATCGCTTATCATGCCAGCCTCACTGCTTAGCCATTGAGAGCGAAATTGAAGCAATATCCATAGGCCAAGAAAAAAAATAGCCCTCACCTGAAAGGTGCTAAGAAAGAGCAGAAAGAGAATTTTAATCTTTGAGCCCGGAAACATAACCAGATAAGCGCCCATGCAAGCTGCAATGGCTCCCGATGCGCCTACACAGGGAGTAAGACTATACGGATGCATGATTACATGCGTTAGCGAAGCCACGATACCGCCCAATACGTAAAAAAGAAGAAAGCGAAAGGGACCTAATATCGCCTCTACATTATCGGCAAATACATACAGAAAGAGCATATTGCCGGCCAGATGCATCCATCCTCCGTGTAAGAAGACAGAGGTTATTAAGCTTAACCCGTTCCGCCCCTGCAAGATATCGGCAGGCACACAAGCAAACTGTCGACTAAAGGCTTCTTGTTGAACAGGCGGTAGTTGCAGTTGATACACAAAGATGACAATATTGGCGGCTAGCAGTAAAAAGGTAAAGAAGGGTGCATAGCCTTTTTGAATATTAGAATCACCAATGGGAAAAAACATAGACTGTTCGACTTATTGAAATAGATAATGCAGCAGACTATCAGTTTGAACAGTCTCGTAAAAGATCTTCTTTAGTTTCCGATCTTTATTGTACACCATCACTTGGGGTAATATCCAATTGGGCATAAAGGTTTTGCTGATATACGAGTCTTGGGTGGCGCACACAAACACATTACTATAACGGGCCAATTCGGCATTCATCACAAAATCTTTCAACTCGCCAAAATTTAGGACGGAGGTAACTAGCACGATATTGACATTATAAAATGATTCCATTTTTTCTTTGATGGCCAGGGTTGCTTTTAGGCAATG
>JBEISB010000153.1:0-5437 GCA_040375635.1 Chitinophagaceae bacterium
CAACTCAGTCAATGAATCAAAACTCAAGCTGCTTAGAAATCATAAATATAAATTTACCCGTCCTATTTTATCTTTCGATATGAATGGAGAATCTAAGAACCTAGAACCCATTTGTAATGAATTAAAGAAAATCATTAATGACAACTGCACCAATGGTAATTTATTTCAAGCTTCTGTTTATTTGCGTGATTTAGAAACCGGAGAATATACAACCGTTAACGAAGAATATAGCTATCACCCAGGCAGTTTGATTAAAGTGCCAATGCTGATTTACTATCTAAAAGAATCCGAAAAGAATCCAGACATCTTGGCAAAGAAATTGCGTATCGACAAACCCTTACAAGGCATGCCGGCACAAACGTATTCTGCCGAACGAATAGAAATGAATAAGGATTATACTGTGAAAGAGCTGCTGAAATATATGGCCGCTTATTCCGATAACAATGCCACTTATTTGTTAAATAAGAATTGCGATGAGCAGAAATTCACACAAATATTTGGTGACCTAGAATTGACGGTTCCTAATATTCATGATACCAACTATACAATAACAGTAAGAGACTATTCTCTATTTATGCGTGTACTCTATAACGCAACCTACTTAAATAACGAAAACTCTGATTTCGCATTATCCCTCTTGGCGCAGAGCTCATTTACCATGGGGATGATTAGCAAATTGCCACCCAATATTATTGTGGCGCATAAGTTTGGTGAAATGAAGCGTGATGATAAACGAGAGTTGCACGAGTCAGGGATTATCTATTGTAACAACAAGCCTTATGTCTTAACCATAATGACGAAAGGTTACAATGCTCAGACCCTTGCCGGATTTATTGGATCGATATCCGACACGATCTTTCACTTCTTTTGTGCGTAAGCGGACTTATTTACTTTTGATGCTCTCCCCGTTTTGACCCACTGAGTCAATGACATACACATCTTCGTTAGCCGCCTTCATGAAATAATTTTCGCGGGCATATTTTTCTAAGGTAGCCGTATCGTTAACTATCGCCTGTTTAGCGGCTTGAAGACGAGCAATCTCTCCTTCTAGGTAGACAATCTTCGCCTTCATTTCCTTTAGTTCTTGTTGTTGTTTGTACTGGGAAATCAAATCATATTCAGCAAAGAAGGTAATCCATACCAGAAATCCAATACTAACAAGAAAGAATTTATTTTTCAAAATCCGAATTAGCCCTTGCATACAATCGTAATAGGTAGATGTTTACCCTTTATTTTCTGTAGCTAACTTCTTGCGATAGGCCGTGGTCATTTCCATAGAAATTGCACTTCTGTCCATTTTAAGTATGGTGTTTTTATCAACCTCCACAGAGATGGTACCATCCTCATTCGCCTTCACGATTTTACCATAAATGCCTGCGATGGTTACGATCACATCTCCAGCGTTATTCTGATTGGCAAATTCCTTCTGTTCTTTTGCTTTCTTCATTTGCGGACGAATCATAAAAAAGTACATCACAGCAATCATGGCTGTCATAAAAAATAAAGTACTCATAGGATTCGGTTTTCCACCTTCTCCAGCCATCAATAGGGTGTGGGTAATATTCATGTGTAGCATTTTTACAAAAGTATTTAATAAGTTCGAATCGGTCTAAATTTGTTTATTCAACCTCAGCGCGAATGTGTAGGTTGTAAATCGATGGATTTCCATTGGTTCGAATGATAATGCCCTTTTCATTATATCCGGTTTTTCCCTGACTATTAAACGTTACCTTGATTTTATCTTTTTTACCCGGCAAAACGGGGTATTGTGGGTATTGCGGTACCGTGCAGCCACAAGAAGCCTTAGCCTCATCAATAAGAATCTCCTTTTTGCCGGTATTTGAGAATTCAAAATCAAAAGACACCACCTCCCCTTCTTTTACGCGACCAAAATCATGTAACGTATCAGCAAACGCTAGGGTGCCTAAATCATGCGTTAGCAACACAGCATCTTTTTGTAGGGTGCGTGGATTGTCGACCAATGATGCCGGTAAATGATTTTGCAAATTCTCTTCCTCTTGAGAAGCTTGCTGGTCTTGAGGATGACAAGACATTAAAAGAGGCAATATCAATAGACTGACTAAAAATGGGTGTTTAACAAACAGCATCATTATGATTTTTTTTGATAATGTTCCTTGTGAAGCTTTTGATCTCTGTCGAGTTCTTTGTGCACGTTATCCAACAAACCATTTACGAATTGTCCGCTCTGTAAGGTACTGTATGACTTGGCTAAATCGATGTACTCATTGATGGTTACCTTCACCGGGATTGTTGGGAAATAGAGCATTTCGCAGATGCCTAAGTGCAACAAAATCAAATCAATCAAGGCTACCCTCTCTGCGTCCCAGTTTACTAATTTGGGTTCTATCAATTGAAAGACAATCTCCTTTTTGTCGTAATACGCCGAAAGTAAATCGTGGGCAAAGTTCAATTTCTCGCCAGAAATTAATTTGTTGAAAGGAAAGTGAGATGGATTATTGACCAACTTTTCGAACCACGAATCAATCATCTCAGCATCGATATACCACGACTGAAATTGTTCGCTTAAAAAAGCAGAGGCAACTTCGTTTTGAAAGATGCAATGTTTAAGAATAAATAAGGTAATGTCTTTATCCTCCGCCAGCACATGGTCTTCGCTAAGAATGTATTCTTGGTAAGCTTGGGTTTCGATGAGTTGTTGAAATACCGTACGAACCAATTCATGATCAAAAAGAGAAGAAAGATTATGCTTCTTAATGACTTCTTCGAAATGACGATTCGAACGCAAAGCCTTCATTACCGTATTGCCAGCAAGCTTTTGATTAATATGTAAATCAGCTTCTGTGGGCAATAGCTTAGCTGCTTTTTGGTTAGCGTACAATAAAACATAATCAGAAACCAAAAAAGCCAGATGAGAAGCAGCTGCCAACAAAGCCTCGGTGTCCGCCAATTTATTATCTAAAATCGTTTGAGCGGTTTGAGGATTGGGGGCATCGTATTGCTGGGCAAGTTCGTAAATCGTTTGAAAGACCTTAATCCTGATATTTCTTCTGCTAATCATGTAAAGAGCCTGCTTTTTATGGCGGCGGCAAATATAGACTAAATTGTGGCTACCCCCAACAGAAAATTACCTGCTTATGGCGCCTTTTTATTCTGCCTTTGAATTCTTTATTTTTCATTCGTTTCTTGATGCTTTTTTCTGCCATCAATTTCCAACTTCATCTTTTTACAAAGCGGTGAATCTTCAATTAACATATGTTAACGTGTATGAAAAATAAATCCATATGTATATATTTGTTCAAATAAAATTGCATTCATGAAAAAATTACTCGCACTTAGTCTTTTAACGGCATTGGCCATTGGTTTTTCTTCTTGTAAGAAAAATGCCAACAGTGCTTCAGGTACCAATTATTTGGGGTATACCTCTAACAACAACACAACAACACCTCCGGTAGTTACCTTACCTGTTGGCGATGTTCCGCTTACCTTCACCAAGAAGGCTGTGTTAGAAGAATTTACTGGCGAATGGTGCGGATGGTGTCCAGAAGGTGCTAAGGTTATGGTTGATGCGATTGCCGCTAATCCTGGTAAGGTAATTGGTATCGCTGTTCATGATGGCGATCCTATGGAAATTCCTTCTTACAATAGCTGGATAAAAACGCTTACGAATGTAACAGGATTCCCGAACGGTAGTGTAGATCGTGCTGATGCTTCTGATCGTGGTAGTTGGATGAGCCAAATCTCTACAGAATTAACAAAAACACCAACCGTTGGAATTGCGATGGTTACAAAGACGAAAAATAACTTAGCCAATGTATCTGTATACATCGGTTATAATACACCTATTGCCGCAGGTTCTAAATTAACTTTAGTGGTAACAGAAGACCATGTACCTCAATCTGCAGGTGGTCAACACAACTATTCATCTACAGTGGTTGTAGATGCTAACTGGCAACACTCCCATGTACTTAGAGGGGTAGTTACTGCAAATCAAGGCGACGATGTGGCCTTAAACTCACCTAAGAAATATACCTTGGTAGAATTTACAAATATCGATTTATCGAAAATGGGTATCAACAATATGGCTAATGTTCAGTTTGCTGCTTTTGTGAATGTAAACACCACCCCAAGAGATATCCTCAATGCTCAGGAAGCTGGCTTGAATGAAATTAAAAAATGGGATTAATCAACATCCTCAACATAGTAAAACGCCTCGTACCCACGGGGCGTTTTTTTATGGTTGGATATAGACGCTTTCTCAATACCTTAGTGTAACGCATCCCCTAATCGATTGTTGAACATGAAGAAAAATAAACCCTCTCGATATTGGTCCTATATTAATCCCCTCGAATTTGTGAGAACCCGAAAAATTCTCCAAAATAATCCTACAGCACCTCCACCGGCTAGAGAACAAAAAAAATCCCTGGTTAGTCTTTATCGCTATAATGCCGATACTTGCGATTATCAACCCGATATTGATGGAAACACCATCAGTCTCTCAACCTTTCATGCCCCCTTTCAGTATTGGCTAAACCTGGATATTCTTAGCAAGAGCATGGTTGAAACGATAGGGACCAATATCGGACTGCATCCCTTGTTGATCGAAGATATCCTCAACAAAAATCAACGTCCCAAAACCGAAGAAATAGACAATCTCTTTACCTGTGTGCTGCACATGTTATACTTCAACGATGAACAAAAGAGTATAGAGAGTGAGCAGGTGACTTTTGTGATTGGACCTAATTTTTTGATTAGTTTTCAGGATGAGTACGACCGTGATTTGTTTAACCCCATTCGTGAAAAACTAAACATAGCCAAAACCAGAAACCGCCAATTTGGGGTCGATTATTTGTTGTATTCGATGATTGATGTGATTGTAGATCATTACTTTGTTGTGCTGGATAAACTCGCCATCGAAATCGAACAACTCGAAGAAGATATAATACGCGGCACCGCTAATGCTTATGCGATGAATCGAATCAATGATATCCGCAAAGAACTCATGTTATTTAAACGATTTGTTACGCCGGTTCGTGAATTGGTGGGCAGCATCATCCGCTCAGCATCGAATCGATTTGATACCCGGAGCATGAATTATTTTAAAGATATCTATGACCATGTGATTCAAGCCAACGATCTTTCAGAAACCTATCGCGATGTAATTTCTAGTTTGCGCGACCTATATCTCAATCAGGTAAATCTGAAAATGAATGAAGTCATGAAACTAATGGCCATAGTAACTACCCTCCTTGCCCCTGCTACCGTGATTGGAGGTGTTTTTGGAATGAATTTCGATAGAATTCCATACCTGCATAATCAATATGGATTTTGGATTGCTACCTTTTTTATGTTGCTGATTCCGATGTTTATGCTCTATTATTTTCGAAAAAAAGGTTGGTTCTGATTTTGCGGGTAAAGATTCATCGAGACTTACACTGTATATTTGATGCCATGTTTC
>JBEISB010000221.1:0-3033 GCA_040375635.1 Chitinophagaceae bacterium
CCCATTCCGAACAGAGCAGTTAAGCCCCTCATGGCCAATGGTACTTGGACACAATCCTGGGAGAGTAGGTAGCCGCCGTCTTATTGAAAAACCTCGCAGTCATGCGGGGTTTTTTTATGATATAAATGCAGGAATTGATATTACATGGATGGGTAGACTTCATATAAAAGCTAATAGGAAAATAACCTATCCTTTTGTTTCCGTGACAAGCATGTAAACGAATCTATCAATCACTTAAATCGAGACACATTACTGCATGTTGCATGGATGCTTATGGGGTGATTCTTTGGCATTCTATTTATTAAGAGAGTTGTCTAACCCTTGTCTTTTATCATTTTTTGAGGATTGTCTTCTAGCACTTACATTTAAAGATTTTTATTCTATGTTTCAAAAAGCGTATACTCTTGCGGCTCAATACACTCAGCCTTTTATTGTTTGTATGCGCTATCAAGATGCAAGTGTTGATAGTGGGCTAGGATCTTTTGTTTATCTGAACCGAGAAGGATGGGCTATGACGGCTGCACATAATTTTAATGCAGTATTTGGCTTTAAACAACATCAAGCACTGATTCAAAATTATAACGAACGCAAGGCCCTGATTCTAAAGAGTGATTCCTTGTCGGATGATGAGAAGCAACAACAGTTACAAGCTTTGCCTTATGATCCAAAATGGATAACTCATTACGCCATTATGCTCAGTGGAAGATTGGTAAACATGTATGAGAATTACATTTACGGGGATCATGATATTGCCTTCTTTCGTATGGATGCCAATGCCATTCCGCCCCAAACAAAATTTCCGAAAATTATAAATCCGGGAAGTATGAGTCCTGGCATTAGTTTATGTAAACTTGGTTATCCGTTTGTAGAATTTAAAGCAAGTTTTGATGAGACTGCGCAACAATTTGTATTGCCTCCGCATGTACTCCCGGTGCCTATGTTTCCGATGGAAGGTATCTATACACGAAATGTTTATAAAGGCAAAGACGTACAGCAAGTTGATATTTTATTTCTCGAGACCTCATCTCCTGGGTTAAAAGGCCAAAGTGGTGGTCCTATATTCGATCGGGAAGGAAATCTATATGCGGTTCAATCACAAAATCTTACGATTCCGTTAGGGTATTCGGGTACGATACAAAAGAATGGCGTCGGCATCGAAGAGAATCAATTTTTGAATCTGGGTATTGGGGTGCATCCACAAAGCTTAATCACCTTGATGGAGAGGCATGGTATTGCTTTTGAAAAAGTATAGTTTTGTAAAAGTCTTTGAGGGGCAACCGCAATGATGATAATATCCATCGTTTTTTTATCGTATCGAGAGCGTGTTCCGATGAATATTGATTTGTTTTTCTATGGCTTTGCATCTCTATTTTTCGACAAATAAAATCTACATCAATACCCTATTTGAAATAGATGAAGCCTTCACTTCCAAATCACTTACCTTTGTGGGGCATTAATTATATATAACTTGACTTTTACTGATTTTCATTTTGACCCTAGTTTGCAAGAAGGGCTCGATGCGATGCGCTTCGAAAAGCCAACCCCCATTCAGCAGCAAGCCATTCCGATGATTCTCGAGGGACACGACCTTATTGCCGTAGCTCAAACGGGAACTGGGAAAACGGCGGCTTTTATGCTACCTGTTTTGCATAAATTGGCATCTACCCATTGCGAATCTACAAACACGCTTATCATTGTACCTACCCGCGAGTTGGCATTACAAATCGATCAGGCTGTGCAAGGATTTGCTTATTTTACCAATGCTAGTGCTTTGGCTATTTATGGTGGTGGAGATGGAATGAGTTTCGAAAATGAGAAGAGGGCGCTAACACAAGGAGCGAATATTATTATAGCAACGCCTGGTCGTTTGATGTCGCACTTAAATATGGGCTATGTGAAATTTGATCAGGTGCAGCATTTTATTTTGGATGAAGCGGATAAGATGCTCGACATGGGCTTTTTAGATGACATCTTAAAAATCGCGAATTACCTTCCGGCAAAAAAGCAGTCGCTGATGTTTTCAGCAACCATGCCCCCGGGGATTCGTAAATTAGCTGAGAAGACCTTACATCAACCCAAACAAATTAGTATTGCCATTTCGAAGCCGGCGGCTGGGGTTACCCAACAAGCTTATCTGGTTTATGATCAACAGAAATTCGAACTGGCCCGCCATATCCTAAAAGAAAAAGAATATCCTAGCGTATTAATATTTTCTTCAACCAAACAGAAAGTAAAAGAACTGCATCGGACATTGCTCAAAGCGGGTTTGCAGGTAAAAGCCATTCATTCTGATTTGGAGCAGGATGAACGTGAAGATGTGTTGCGCAGTTTTAGAAGTCGACAAACCCGCATCTTAGTGGCCACTGATATATTATCGCGAGGTATTGATATTGAAGACATTGGACTCGTTATTAATTTTGATTTACCTAATGATGCGGAAGATTATGTGCATCGCATTGGTCGTACAGCTCGCGCTAGTAGCAAAGGCGAAGCCATTACGTTTGTAGGCGAGATGGATCAGTTTAAGTTTCATAAAATCGAAACCTTAATCGAGAAAACGGTTCCTAAACTTCCGCTCCCTGCGTTTTTAGGTGAAGGTCCTGCCTATGAGCCCATGAAGAAACGACAAGGTCCGCCGCGACACGGTAAAAGACCAGCACAGGGAGCTGCGAATCATCGACATTCATCTGGACCTAAAAAAACGCATGGTGGTCATAAACCAAGCAAAGAGGCTGGCGCAAAATCGAAAGGACCTAAAAATCTACATTCGCTTAAACAAACGCAAAGCCCGATATTTAAACCTAATCCTTCAGCAAATTCATAAATTACTGTGGCAAAAATTGCAATTAATATCGCAACCGGTTCGCTGCAAAAAGAAGACCTCATTGTGGGTATCGATCTGGGTACAACCAATAGTCTTGTAGCTATCATTCATCCTGAAACACACGAACCTCTGGCTTTAAAAGAAGTGGATGGTAGTACCTTAGTACCTTCTGTCCTACATTTTGATGCTAACGGGCAAATTCAGGTAGG
>JBEISB010000045.1:0-12921 GCA_040375635.1 Chitinophagaceae bacterium
AAAGTTAATCGTCTGGCTTAGCTTATTGATTTGAATATTTTGCGTGATGGGTGTTGCTGCTGTATAATTAGCATTGCCTGCTTGAGTAGCTGTAATGCCAACACTGCCAGCCCCTAGGATGATGCCTATATTTCCGGAGATTTGCAAGATACTGGTATCTGTAGAAGCGTATACAATTGCATTCCCTGAAGCCCCACCGATCGCGGAAAGGACAAAAGGAGTATCGGTAATTAATTTGTTTCCGGGCGATGGAAAGGTTATGCTTTGAGAGGCCTGATTGACAACAACCGTTTGACTCACAGCAGGGGCTGCATCATAATCGGCATTACCCGCTTGTGTGGCACTCAATACACAAGTCCCGGCACCCATAATACTGAGTTGATTGCCTATTGGCTTCACAATATTCGTGTCCGATGATTGAAAGATTACAGGATTCTGCGAAGCACCTCCACTTGCTTGTAATAGAAACGGAGTATTGCCAAAAGTTTGAGCCGGTATAGCATTCATACTGATACTCTGTGCCCCTTTTGCAATTTGTAAAACGATTGTGGCATTACCCACACCACCTGAATTACTGGCCGATAAAGCAATCGAATATGCATTGGATGCATGTAAGGGGATGCCTGTAATGAAACCCGTGTTGCTATTCAGGGTTAGTCCGTCGGGTAAGGGACTGGCTGTAAACTGCACAGGGGAATTGCTCGCGGAGATTTGATACGAAAATGATTGTCCAACGGTAGCACCAGCATTCACAACATTGATTACCGGAGGTGGCAAAGCAGGTGTTGCATTAAATTGAATATTATCGATTCGATTATTCCCTGATGCACCGCTAGCGCCTGAAAAGGTAAGCCGTAAATACGCATTGGTACTAAAGTTTAATGCGGGAATGGGGTTCAGACTCTGTAACGAAAAGTTGGTACCGGGACTCACATTTTGCCATTGAGTCCAGTTTTGTGCATCCGTACTATACTCCCACTGCTGGGTTGTAAAGCCTGTAGCACTGCGCTGCGTGGCATAGCTGATAGCTAAATCTTTATATCCCGACATCGAAAACGCAAACACCAACGATTTACCATTGGCACTTGTATTTAAGGTAGCCAAGGCCGAAGCTCCACTTGTAGTGGTTTGAAACCCTGTCCCCGCATTGATTGCCGTTCCTCCAAAGGCACTTAACTGATTGCCAGTTGTGTTGGTAACCCAGGTCGACGAGCCCAGCGTTCCGTCGAGATGAATTTGTCCATTCCCGAAGTTAGACAAAAGCAATGTGGGGGTATTTGGGGCTGCTGCAATAAGAGTACCACCCGTTGTAGTCGTTTGAAAATCCCAGCCGGCAATTAAGGTTTGTGCAACGACTGGTGTTGCCAAAAAGCTATGCAATAACAGGACATAAAAAAACCGTGTGGGGATAAACATAAAATGAGGTGTAGTGTGCAATTTACTTCTTTTTATGACTTCGCTCCACACGGCAGGTCATTAAACCGTAATGATTCCCCGACGAAGGGTTAATTCATCAGTTCGAAACTTCTTTTAACAAAAGCAGTAAGCTCTTCGCCTTTCAATAAATTTTGAGAGAGTCGGGCTAAATCAAGGGCTTGTTTGATCATTGCTTCTTGCTTGGGCTTATCGGTTGTATGAACAATTTGATGCGCTAGTTCGTTATTGGTATTCACCACCAAATTGTACATATCAGGCATATTTTTAAGTCCAAACATACCCCCTCCACCAACAGCGCTCATTTCTTTCATTCGACGCATAAACTCAGGCTGAGTAATCATAAACGGCATCGACTGACTATCCATGGCTTCGAGTTGAATGGTATACGTTCCGCTTGGAACAACTTCTTCGAGGGCAGACTTCAATTGCGTTTTTTCATCCTCGCTCAGCGCTGATGCCATCGAATCGGTTTTCCGAATCAAATTATCAATATGATCAGCATCAACACGCACAAAACTCATCTTCTCATTATCACTTTCTAACTTCTGAATGAGGTGAGAGATAATGGGCGAGTCGAGCAATAACACTTCATATCCTTTGGCCTTGGCCGCATCGATATAGGCATGCTGCGCATCCTTATTCTGCGCATACAGTACAATCAGCTTACCATCTTTATCCGTTTGATTTTCGCTAATCTTTTCTTTCAGTTCTGCTAAGGTCATAAAACGATCATCAACCGTAGGATACAAAAAGAAATCAGCAGCTTTTTCGTAGAACTTAGGCTCCGAAAGCATCCCATATTCTAATACCACTTTAATATCATTCCATTTCTTTTCGAAATCGGCACGGTTATCGACAAAGAGAGCCTTGAGTTTTTCAGACACTTTTTTAGTGATATAATTCGAGATCTTCTTCACATTACCATCGGCTTGCAAATACGAACGCGATACATTGAGTGGAATATCTGGCGAATCGATTACCCCTTTCAGCATAATCAAAAATTCGGGCACGATCCCTTCTACATTGTCAGTTACAAACACTTGATTTTGATAGAGCTGAATTTTATCCTTTTGCAGTTGCAGATCATTACTCAATTTCGGGAAGTATAATATACCGGTAAGATTAAAGGGATAATCGACATTGAGGTGGATATGAAAAAGGGGTTTTTCGAATTGCATCGGATACAACTCGCGATAAAAGGACTGATAATCTTCGTCACTTAAATCGGCAGGTTGTTTGGTCCATGCCGGATGCGGATTGTTTACAATATTATCGACTGTAATGGTTTCTTCTTTCGCCTCTTCATCCTCTCCTTTGGCCACGGTTTCTTCGCGGGTACCAAACTTAATCGGCACAGGCATAAACTTATTATACTTATCGAGCAAACTCTGAATGCGGTGAGTATCTAAAAACTCGGTAGAATCATCGGCAATATGCAATACGATTTCAGTCCCACGCTCGGTACGATCACAAGGTTCGAGGGTAAACTCCGGACTGCCATCACAAATCCAGTGAGCGCCAGGCTCATCTTTGTATGATTTGGTGAAAATTTCTACCTGCGATGCCACCATAAAGGCCGAATAAAATCCTAAACCAAAATGACCGATAATACCTGCATCTTTGGCAGCCTCTTTATATTTATCGATAAATTCTTCGGCACCCGAAAAGGCTACCTGATTAATATATTTTTCAACCTCCTCTGCGGTCATCCCAATTCCCTGGTCGATGATATGAATTTTTTTACCCGCTTCATCAATCTTCACCTCAATGATTGGGTTTCCGTAATCGCCTTTAAACTCGCCAATGCTGGCCAAATGCTTCAGCTTCGACGTGGCATCGGTTGCGTTGGAAATTAACTCGCGTAAAAAGATTTCATGATCGCTGTATAAAAATTTCTTGATCAGCGGAAAGATGTTCTCTACAGATACATTGATTTTTCCTGTGGCCATAATATAGATGTTTTATCCGCCTATGGGCAAATACAATACCAAAAGCGTGCAGCGTGACAAATTTTCAGCGCTGCGTATCTAAACGAATATTCTCGTCGCCTTCCTGATAGGGTAAATAGGTAACAATAAACTGAAACATCTCGTCGGTAGTGCGCATGCTTCCATTCTTATCGCGCACTTCTTTCGGGGGATGATTGGGATTGTAGGGATTGTCGTTGGTATTATCGAAAACACCTTCTACCCAAATCACAGACCCTGATGGAATTTTAATCATCCGGGGAAACGTATAAAAGTTTTGCCAGTTAAAATCCCAACGTGGTATTCGAATCAATCGAATCGTGTCGCCTGCAGGTGTCAGCGCATACGCCAAAAACGATTTCCCCAATAAATGCATGTGCGGGTTAATGGTGAGTATACTGATATCTTCCGGCACCCGAAAATGGGTGCGGTATGTCGAAATTGTATTGGGGGCAATCACAAGAGCTGGTTCGATGGGTGAAACGCCTAAAGTCCCCAATTGAAATTCTCGAAGCGGTCGTTTCGGAATAGATTTCGCAAAAAAGATATTGATATAAGAACTGTCCCAACTTTCTTCTACACTCGGACCGTAATGCATATCGGCCAACAAAAAAGCATTCTTCTGATTCAGCTTCCAGCCACCGATGCCTTCGGGATACTGCTGGGCAATTACCCCAGGCAAATAATTCACTACCGATTTTAGCAAGGTTGGATAAGAACCATCATCTTGTAAAATACCGATACGCTGATAGGCTTGCGCGATGGTACTATCGAGAACCATATTGGCTACCAACTCGCCATCATTGACATCTCTTTTCTTAGCCGCCTCAAAACGAACCATATCTCCATTCACATGATGCACCACATTGGTATTGCCGGGCACAAATTCCACCGCCCTCATAAAGGTATCGGCAGGCAACTCAAAAGGAACCTTGATGAGTAAAAACCGATCGCTGTAATTGCCTTCTATCCGAACGGGCTTAACAGGCACTCGCAAATCGGGTTCGCCTAAAAAAGATCCGATGGGAAAATGCGGAACGGGCGGAATGGACTGCGAGTCGCCGCGTACACAACCCTGATCAATCCAACGTACAATGAGGTCTATCTCTTCTTGCTGTAAAACATTTTCTCCCACAAAATGACTATAAGAAGGATCCGCCGGCCAGGGGGGCATGAGATGATGCGTAATGGTATACTTTATTTTCTGGGCATTGCTTTTTACCTCCTCGTAGGTGAGTAAAATAAAATGACCGATTTGTTTGGGTCTGTGACAAGGCGAGCAACTTCGGTACATCAAGGGCGCAATATCCTTTCCATACTCAGGATGTTCAACAGTATTTCGGCACGATAAAAACAGGCATATCAATACCCCAAGACCGATACACTTTTTCATGATTTTTTTTCTTTGGGAAACGAAAGCTCGGGTCCTGCTTTCCGATGCACAATGATACTAGCATTTAACTCAAACCCAATCAACAATACCTGCGCCATAAAATTCACCCAAATCAGAAAGATGATGAGGGTGCTGATAGAACCATAAATTTTATTGTAGTTCACCAAATTATTGACCGCATAAAAAAAGACAACCGTTAACAAGAGAATGAGTACCGTGGCCATAACAGCTCCCGGACTCACCAACTTCCATTTCGTTACCGTTGCTGTTCCATATTTATAAGCAAATGAAACGGTGATAAAACAAAATAAAATGAATACTGTATAGGCTAACAATTTCAACACAAAAAAACTCTTCAGAAATTTAACCCCTAACATAGCCGCTACCCACGAATGCAAAAACATAATACCCATCATCGCAAATACAGCCAATATCATCAAAAAGGTAAGTAAAATGGCTATACCGCGCATTTTTAGGGGACTTCTTTTTTTAAATCCCGGCATTTGTTTTTCGAAGCTCTTCATCAATCCCATCATCCCATTCGACGAGTAAAAAATAGTCAGCAAGACCGAAAACGATAGCAACACATTTTTTTTGTGCCGAATAAAATCGCGAATGATACGTGCAATTGTTTGTTGCATTTTTTCGCCAGGCGACATCAAGGTTAGCATCTCATTAATCATCTTCACCAACTTCACCTCCGACAAGGGCAGGTAAGGCACCAAACTAAAAAAGAATAACAACAATGGAGGCAAGGCCATAATAAACGAAAACGAAACCGCATTGGCCCTGCTATTAAATCGATTCGAGAAGATTTGCTTCTTGAAAAAATTCAGGGAGTCAAATAAGGAAACCCCTTCAAAGCCAGGCAACACAATGCCCTTCAGCCATTTATTCATGGCCTGTACCGGGCGAGAGCGGAGGATATAATATTCTAAACGGGTCATAAATTTATGCAGCGCAAATTAATGGATTCCACGTGCATTAAGGGCCTCTTGATATTTACGAGCATTTTGCAGATGGGCATCGTAAGTGGCTGCAAAAACCGACGAGCCATCTAAATTTTCGCGGGCACAAAAATACAGATAGTCGGTTTCGGGCGCATCCAACACGGCATCGAGTGTACTCATACTAGGCGTACAAATCGGCCCTGGCGGTAAGCCTTTATTTCGGTAGGTATTATAGGGCGAAGCTATCTCCATATGTCCTTTCAAAATACGCTTCAATCCAAAATCCCTCAACGCGTATTTAATGGTTGGGTCGGCTTGCAGGGGCATTCCTTTTTGCAGGCGATTAAAATAGGTACTCGCAATCGGACCTTTATCGCCAGCTAAATTTGTTTCTTCCTCTACAATAGAAGCTAAGGTTACCATTTCGGCCGGACGCAAATGACGAGCATCGGCTTTTTGTTTCCGCTCAGCGGTCCAAAACTTTTGATAGTTCTTGGCAATCTTTTCGAGGGCTTTACGAGCATCGGTATTCCAATAAAACTGATAGGTATCTGGCAATATAATCGCCTGTATCTCGTTCGAATCAATATCGTACTGATGTAAAAACGAAGTATCGTGCATCACAGCTGCAAACTTTGCCGAGTCGGGCTCGAGGGTTTCGCTTAGCTTACGCATCAGGTCTTCGGGCGTACGCAATTTGTTAATCACCAATTTTACGGGCACTTGCTTACCGCCTTTGAGTAGCCAAACCATGGTAAAATTACCCATGCCGGCTCGAATCTGATATTTACCCGCATGCACATTCGTGGTCAGTCCTACCCAGTGAGCCATTCTATCGAAGCTATGGATATCGCTCACAACATGCTGCTCTTCTACTTGTTTTCGTAAAGCGGCATAATCCGATCCGGTTTTTATATACAGAAACGACTTGTCTCGTATCTCACCGGTATTCGGCCAAAACAATAAATACAACAAAAGACTACCAAGTAGCAAGCCACATATACCGATAATGAGAAAAGCTTTTTTCAAGAAATGCGTTTGAAGCAAATGTAAGAAAAGCCCCCCGCATCGTATGCAAATCAGACGGCATTTTGAGAAATAGATGAGTGGGTATTTTTTTAGGGTTATCAGCAGACAGAACGAATATAGCGACAATGGCGATGGCACCGTGCAGGTGCCTGCGGGTATTGAGCAGTTGCTTTGAGAAGAGCTTTATTGTCCTCGCTTCGCATTCTCCGCAGATTCAATTAATATGTAACACTGCAACATAACTTGGCAATCTTCTCGTGAATTTCTCAGCGTACTTTGCGTAAATTACAAAAAGATTGAGAGCAAATCCATCACACGCAATGGTCACCGAGGGTAACGCAGAGAACGCATTAACACTGCAACATAACTTGGCAATCTTCGCGTGAATTTCTCAGCGTACTTTGCGTAAATCACAAAGAGTGAAAGCAAATCTATCACACGCAAGGGCCGCAAAGGGTAACGCAGAGAACGCATAAGGAGTACAGCATAACTCGACGAGCTTCGCGTAAATTTCTCCGCGTACTTTGCGTAAATCACAAAGAGTGAAAGCAAATCTTTGACACACAATGGTCGCAAAGATTAACGCAGAGAGCGCTTTAGCACTGCAGTATAACTTAGCGTACTTTGCGTGAATTTCTCAGCGTACTTTGCGTAGGTTACAAAGAGTGGGAAAGCAACACCTATAACACGCACGGGCCGCAAAGGGTAACGCAGAGAACGCATAAGGAGTACAGCATAACTCGACGAGCTTCGCGTAAACCCCTCCGCGTACTTTGCGTAAATTACAAAAAGATTGAGAGCAAATCTTCAACACGCAATGGTCGCAAAGAGTAACGCAGAGAGCGCATTAACACTGCAGTATAACTTAGCGAGCTTTGCGTAAATTTCTCAGCCTACTTTGCGTAAATTACAAAGAGCGAAAGCAAATCTATCACACGCAAGGGTCGCACAGGGCAGCGCAGAGAGCGCTTTAGCACTGCAGTATAACTTAGCGAGCTTTGCGTGAATTTCTCCGCGTACTTCGCGTGAATTTCTCCGCGTACTTTGCGTAGGTTGCGGTCGACATTTGTAAGCAATAATCTTATACAGAAAGAGTGAGAACAAATCTATCACACGCAATGGTCGCAAAGAGAAACGCAGAGAGCGCATAAGGCCTGCAGCATAACTTGGCGATCTTCACGTGAATATCTCCGCTTACTTCGAGTAAATTATCGAATGATAGGCGCGGCAAAAAAGGAAAGCTTCTCATGCTTTCGTCGCTCGCCAGACAATCCTTGTTTTTTACCCCTTATTTCGATTAATTTTTAACAACAAATTTCATAGGCCAGATTCTGAGCAAGATTTGTAGCAATAAGTTTGTTTTCGTTTATTAAGTTTCCTAAATGACTTTAGAAATCCTCACACTCATTCCCACTATGATTTTTCGAGGGCCGCGTTCTCAATAAATAAAATTATACGCGTAACGACCCCCGAAAGGCGCGACTAGCATAGTACGATGGGGCACTGTTATGATACACAAATACTTGTCCATAACGCCAATCGGCAAAGATGGCGCCTCCTAATTTTCGAATGGCTTCGGGGGTGAGTATCCAACTCGATGTTTTAGCATCAAAATGTCCGAGACTTTGCAAGGCCCGATACTCGGTTTCGCTAAGGATACTAATGCCCATTTCGGCAGCCATATCTAAAGCGCTATTGACCGGCTTAAATTCTTTGCGCGCATCGAGGGCATCGCGGTCGTAACATAAACTACGGCGGCCCTTAGGACTTTCGGGCGAGCAGTCGTAAAAAATAATTTCGCCCGTTTTTTTATCTCTATCCACTACATCGGGCTCGCCACCCGTTTTCTCCATTTGGTAAAGCGACCAAAGTTTTTTGGGTTGCGCCTCTACACGTGCTTCTACATCTGTCCATGTAATGCCTTTGTGACGCTTGGCATTTTTTTCGAAACGATGCGCTAGAACAGGTAACAGTTCGGCCTTTTGTTCTTTTGATAAGGTTTGTGACTTTGCCATATACTATTGAATTGCTTGATAATTGGTTTTGATATTCTTTGATGAGGGTTTATTGTATAGACAAAAGTTTTGTGGAGACGATAAGGTTTGCTATAAGTATTGACCCAACATAAAAACTTCTATTTCTATTAGTCTCTCCCTAACCAGCGCAGCGCATTGCCGGCTAACATATTGGCGCGCACAGGCTCCGGCAAATTCATATCGTCTATCAACTTACCCGGTTGGTGCTCGCCCAGCGGAAACGGATAATCGCTGCCGCAACAAATTTTATCTTGTCCTACCACGGTTTGTAATAAGCGAAAAGCATCGGCATCATGCACCAAGCTATCGACCCAAAAATGCCCAAGATACTTTCGTGGATTATGCGCATTATCAACAGCACATAAGTCGGGCCTTACCTGCCAACCATGTTCTATACGTCCAATGGTTACCGGAAAAGAACCTGCCCCATGGGCAAAAGCAAAACGCAAATTCGGATATCGTTCAAACACCCCGGCAAACAACAAACTACAAATAGCCCTAGATGTTTCGGCCGGCATACCCACTAACCACGGCAGCCAATATTTCATCATCTCGTTTTCGCCCATCATCTCCCAAGGGTGCACAAAAATGCTACAGTTTAGTTCTTCTGCCGCCTTCCAAAACGACTCAAATCGCGGATCGCCTAAATTAAGTTGATTGATATTAGAACCAATTTCAATGCCCGGCATTTTTAACTCCACTACTATGCGTTCCATTTCATGAATCGCCATGTCTACATCTTGCAAGGGTACGGTACCCAAACCTATAAATTGCTGCGGATACAAATCAACACATTGCGCAATATGATCGTTAAAAAAACGAGAGGTTTCTAAGCCATCTGCCGCCTTGGCCCAGTAGTTAAACAATACGGGTATCGTAGACAAAACCTGCACATGCACACCCGTTTTATCCATATCGATGATACGATCTTTGGGCTCCCAACAATTGCTTTCTATCTCGCGAAAAAACGTATCGCCCTTCATCATACGCGCACAACAAGGTTTATGATGTTCGAGATGAATAAACTCGCCGTATCCAAATTTCTGAAACCAGTTCGGAATTTTTTCGGGCATGATATGCGTATGGATGTCGATGCGTTGCACGGTACTATGATTTCTACAATGATACGGATTGAAATGTATTTAGCAAACTTGCATGACTATCATTCGGTCCTGACATCATACTCTTTTTTTCATGCATTGGGGCTGTCGTCTGTAAAGCTTGCATCAACGCAGTTCCGGCTTTTCGCTGCTAGCCCCTCATGCTTCGGGGGCTAATCGCTGCAATCCGGCAGCCCTTTGGCTTACATACTATTTTCCATCAGCAACAATGAACGTCTAGCCCTGATTGTAGCGAAAAGCCCACAGCGCTGAGGTACGAAGCGCGAGGACTTGCAGCGGAAAGCAGGAATAGCTACACAAAAAGAATCTGTCATTAAAAATCATAAACGTTGTCATTTGACAGAACGCGCATGCCCCAATTCGCCCGCGAATCCTTACTTTTGCCGGCATGGGATTATTTGATAAGTTATTTAAACGCAACAAAGAGCAAGAAGTTGCCAAAGAAACACTCGATAAGGGGCTCGAAAAAACCAAAGAAGGTTTTTTTTCGCGTATCACCAAAGCCATAGCCGGGAAGTCGGAAGTAGATGCCGAGGTACTCGATTCGGTTGAGGATGCCTTAATTATGGCCGACGTTGGCGTAGGCACTACCGTAGAAATCATTAAACGTATCGAAGACCGCGTAGCCAAAGATAAATTCTTAGGTACTTCAGAACTCAATCGCATTTTGCAAGAGGAGATGGCCAATATCTTAGCCGATGCCCCTACCCTCGAATATCAAAACTTCGACCTGCCGGCCGGAAAAAAGCCTTATGTAATTTTAGTAGTAGGTGTTAATGGCGTAGGCAAAACCACTACTATCGGCAAACTGGCATATAACTTTAAACGCAGTGGTAAAAATGTTTTACTCGGTGCTGCCGATACCTTTAGGGCCGCTGCTGTAAACCAACTCAGTATCTGGAGCGAAAGAGTGGATGTGCCCATTGTAAAAAAAGAACAAGGTAGCGATCCGGCTTCGGTGGCTTTCGATACTATTAATAGCGGTGTGGCCCGTGGCAGCGACGTAATTATTGTGGATACTGCGGGTCGATTGCACAATAAAGCGCACCTCATGGACGAACTCAATAAAATTAAACGAGTCATTCAGAAGGTAATTCCTGATGCCCCACACGAAGTTTTATTGGTACTCGATGGTAGCACCGGACAAAATGCGGTAGAGCAAGCCAAACAATTTACCCAGGCCACCGACGTTACTTCACTGGCAGTTACCAAACTCGATGGCACAGCCAAAGGTGGTGTGGTGCTAGCCATTGCCCATCAGTTTAAGATTCCGGTTAAGTATATCGGCGTGGGCGAAAAAATGCAAGACCTGCAAGTGTTTAATAAGTTTGAGTTTGTGGACAGTTTATTTAGTTTGAAATAAGAGAATCTATGAAAGCAAAAAAACTGCATCGCGATGTCGTGAATATTACAACCTTAGGCTGTAGTAAAAATATGGTAGATAGTGAGGTGTTAAGCGGACAATTGCTCGCTAATGGCATCGAAGTAAAACACGAAAGCGAAAAACCCGATTATAATATTAGCATCATCAATACCTGCGGGTTTATCGATAAAGCCAAAGAAGAAAGTATCAATACCATTCTCGAACATGTGGCCCTGAAAGAAGAAGGTTTACTCGAAAAGGTATACGTAACGGGCTGCCTCAGCGAACGCTATAAGGCCGACCTCGAACAAGAAATTGAAGGCGTTGATGCTTGGTTTGGAACCATGGAGTTGCCCAATATTTTAAAAGCCTTTGAGGCCGATTATAAAGCCGAGCTATTGGGCGAACGTTTATTAAGTACACCTACCCATTATGCTTATCTAAAAATAAGCGAAGGCTGCAATCGCACCTGCTCGTTTTGTGCGATCCCCCTCATGCGCGGACAACATGTGAGCAAACCAATAGAGGCCTTAATAGCCGAAGCGCAAGATCTTGTCAAAAAAGGCGTAAAAGAAATTATGCTCATTGCCCAAGAGCTTACCTATTATGGCCTAGATATTTATAAAGAACGTAAACTAGCCGAGTTGCTCGAACGCTTGTCGGCAGTTGAAGGCTTGCAATGGATTCGTCTGCACTATGCCTACCCACATAAGTTTCCGATGGATGTGCTCGAAGTCATGCGCTCAAAACCCAATATCTGCAACTATCTCGATATGCCTTTGCAACATATCTCAGACAGGATGCTCAAGGCAATGAAACGACAAATTACTCGTCAGGAAATTCTCGACCTAGTGCATGCGATTCGCGAGGCCGTGCCGGGCATTTGTTTACGTACGACCTTAATTGCAGGATTTCCGGGCGAAACACGCGAAGATATCGAAGACCTCAAGCAGTTTCTCGAAGAAGTTCGCTTCGACCGCGTTGGCGTGTTTACATACTCGCACGAGGAGGGAACCTCGGCCTATGGCTTAGAAGACACCTTGAGTCAAGAAGAGAAGGAAGCCCGAGCGCAAGAAATTATGGATGTACAGCAAGAGATTTCGCTAGAGAAAAATCAAGAAAAAGTAGGACAAATTTTACAGGTCATCATCGACAAAAAAGAAGCTGGCAGATATATTGGTCGTACCGAATTTGATAGTGTTGAAGTAGACAATGAAGTGATTATCGCTACCAAGAAAAAATTAATTCCTGGCGAATTTTATACGGTAAAAATCGTAAAGGCTTTCGATTACGACCTCGAGGCCGAGTTGGTATAAAGCGATTTTTATTTTGGGGTTACAAACTGCCTGCTAACATAAAACGAAAGTGGCGATGGCACCGGGCAAGGGTCTGCTGCTATTGAGCAGTGGCGCTGAAAACAATTTGTGCTGGTCTTTAAATTTCTTATCGCCTTTCCATTTTCGTCTTGGCTTTCTAGTATTAGTCTCAAGCTTTTGTCTTGATACAAAAGCTTGGTAAAAAATCAAGGCTGATGAAATTTGTCTACAACAATCTCATTCTCACTCTTCGAAGGCTTTGCCTTCGCAAGTGGTATGTTCTTCGCAGGCTTTACCTGTGCGGATCAT
>JBEISB010000064.1:0-10797 GCA_040375635.1 Chitinophagaceae bacterium
ATAAAAAAATAGCTTTTTGTGTTTTCGTTGTATTACATGTTATCACATGCTCAATAAATGCTCAAAATACGAGGTTAAACAACTACAACACTATCGGATGGTATAATTATTTTGGGACATTCAAAGTTTCTCAAAAGTTTGGTATTCATTCAGAATATCAGTTTCGCAGAGCAGAAATAGTAACAAAATGGCAACAGAGTTTATTACGTGTTGGCATTAATTATCAAGTTAACCCTAAATTGCAATTAAGACTTGGCTATGCTTGGATAGAAACATTTCCATATGGAGAAATTCCTATCAACGGGATGGGGAAAGATTTTACCGAACATCGTTTATTTCAAATGGCAACAATAACAGATAAATTTTCGATCATAGATTTGTCACATCGTTTTATGCTTGAACAACGTTGGGTAGGAAGATATTCAAACATGAATAGGTCAAACGAAGACGAATTCCCACTATTAAATAGATGTAGATACATGTTGCGTATGCAAATACCATTGAAAGGAAAAGAAATTAAAGACAAATCAACATACGTAACCATTTACGACGAAGTTTTTATAGGCTTTGGCAAAAATGTTAATGAAAATATTTTTGACCAAAACAGAGTTGGTATATTGTTCGGATACAGATTGAGTCCATCAACAAAAATGGAATCAGGTTATACAAACCAGACACTCCAACTTGGGCGTGAGGTAAACAACAGAAATGTATTTCAACATAACCATGGATTTATTATAAACGCTACCTTTACTATTGACTTGACATCAAAGAAATAAAACCCACATTAGGGGTTTGGGAAAGTGACAGTCTTGTAATTCACAGACACATTTGTGGTTATCCTAAATTGGCTTCTCCGCAAAATCTATCGGGTAAAATCAACACCTTTGCTAAGCTCAAAACCCTTGATGGAATTTCTTTTATCTTGCACTATGATACCGCTCGTAATTAACTTGTAAACGAATACCCACTACCATGAAAACGCATACCGTATTCAGAACGACACAAAAATTACTGTGTCTTCTTTTGTTACTAGGATGTGGCAAGCAACACCTTCATGCCCAAAAGGTTTTTTCAGAAGGCATCATCCGATATGAGGTTTTTGTTCATGGAAATACTCGACCCGATGGCACTTATCTAATTACGGTAAAGAATGGTTTTTGGCGTCGCGAATTAAGCATGAATTCGGGATACAATCATGTTTTGATGTATAACCAAAAAACGGGCAATACCACCTCTTTGTACGCCGATCGAGATAATAAATATGCCCTAGTGATGACCGCCACCGAAACCGAACAACAAAACAAACGATTTCACCAAGCCCAATTTGTAATCGGTAGCCAAGAAAAAGAAATTGCTGGATTTACATGTAAACAGGCTACCGTAAAATACGCCCCTAACGATGAGGCCCTATTTTGGTATACCCCTAACCTCTTGCCGCCCAACGAAAATTTCAACACTCAATTTCCAGGATTATCAGGCTTACCTCTTTCCTATGAAATAAAAACCGGAAAAAGTGCCAGCATGCAATTTGTCGCCACCCTCATAGAAACCAAAAGTATAGATCCCAAAATTTTTGATGTACCCAAAGACTACAAATGGGTTACCCGGGCAGAACTCGAAAATATCAAGTAAAAAGTAAGTTCTGAATTGTAGCTTCGCGATATGAAATTTCTGATAGCCGGATTAGGAAACATCGGATTCGAATACAACGAAACCCGCCACAATATTGGCTTTGACGTGCTTGATGTTTTTGCGGCTAAACATGGAATTAGTTTCCATAACGACAGACTTGCCGACAGGTCCGAACTTAAATATAAAGGTCGTACCCTCATCCTCATTAAACCTACCACCTATATGAATTTGAGTGGAAAGGCATTGAAGTTTTGGCTTGATAAAGAAAAAATTCCAATCGAAAATAGCTTAACCATCGTAGATGATTTAGCCTTTCCATTAACGGTCATGAAGCTACGTGGATCCGGGTCAGCCGCTGGACATAATGGACTCAAAAGCATAGAAGAATGTATAGGCACACAAGCTTATCCACGCCTTCGATTTGGCATCGGCAATCAATATCCCAAAGGGCGACAAGTAGATTTTGTACTCGGCAAGTGGAAAGATGATGAGGTTGCCTTGGTGAACCAGAAGGTAGAAGCTTGTTGCGGTATCATCGAAAACTTTTGTACAATAGGTCTAGAACGTACCATGAATCTTTGTAACCAATTAAAATTTGAACCATGAAAATATTTTGTGTTGGCCGTAATTATGCTGAGCATGCCCAAGAACTAAATAACGAAGTGCCTGATGCTCCGGTTATTTTTATGAAACCCGCCACAGCTTTGCTTACGGACAATAAAGATTTTTATTTCCCTTCGTTTACGAAAGATCTGCATTACGAATGCGAATTAGTGCTTCGAATTTGTAAAAATGGAAAATCAATTCCTGAAAAATTTGCACACAAATACTACGATGCGATTACAACCGGCATCGACTTTACCGCCCGCGATCTGCAACAACAACAAAAAGAAAAAGGATTGCCTTGGGAAATTGCCAAAGCCTTTGACCAATCGGCCGTTATTGGAAAATGGAAAGTCTTATCCGAAGACAATAAGCCCGATCATTTCACCTTTCATTTATGTAAAAATGAAAAGAAAGTCCAGGAAGGAAATACCCAAGATTTGCTATTTCGATTTGATACCCTCATTGCCTATATCTCACAGTTTTTCACCCTCAATATGGGAGATATTATTTTTACCGGCACCCCGAAGGGAGTAGGTCCCGTGCAAATCGGCGACGAACTGCAAGCATCCTTGTTTGATGAAGAATTACTTAGATTTCGGATTCGCTAATTAATATTCACGATGTAACAATTGGGTGGCTAAGGCATGCAAATGCGCTTTGCGTTTAGATAAGACCGGCGCTTTTTCGAGCAAAACAAAAGCATGGTCTGCATATTGAGCAATCGCTTGATGTAGGTGTTCGCGAATTCCTTTTTTCTCAAAAAACAGCAGGGTATCGCTAACCTTGTTGGCATCGTTGCGCTGCAAGAGAACTTCTAATTCTTTTCGTTCTGTATCTGTAGCAATTTCGTAGGCCTTAGTAATGAGATAAGTCTTTTTGTTCGACAAGATATCGCCTCCTTTTTGCTTTCCTGTTTTTTCGGAATCGCCATACACATCCAAATAATCGTCCATTAACTGAAATGCCATGCCTATAGATCGACCGAAATCGTACAATATACTCGAACATCCATCTGTAGCCCCACCAAGCATAGCCCCTAATTTCATCGACGCACCCAGCAATACTGATGTTTTCATTTCAATCATCATCAAGTATTCGTCTAATCCTATGAATGCACGTTTCTCAAAGTCCATATCCAATTGTTGTCCTTCACAAATTTTAATCGCCGTTTGATTAAACAGTTGAATCACCGAATGGATATACTCAGTATTGATTTTATTGAGATGTTCGTAAGCATAGATATTCATCACGTCGCCACTCAAAATTCCCGTGGCATTGCCGTACTTCTCATGAACGGTTTGTCTACCTCTGCGCAAAGGCGCATTGTCCATGATGTCATCGTGCATGAGGGTAAAGTTGTGAAACAACTCGATAGCCATTGCCGTATTGCGCACATTATCATTCACCTCTGCAAAGAGTTCATGACTCATAAGACACAATACAGGTCGTATCCGCTTGCCGCCCATATTGAGCAAATACGAACAAGGCTCATACAAGGTAGAAGGGAATGCAGGAAAACGATGAGCCGCGAAATAGGCTTCAAATTCGGTAACAAATTCTTGAAAGGAATGCATGCGGTAAAAGTAAATGAAATTGAAGGAATTGGGAAACCGTATTCGAAAGAATAAAGTCATACTTATTTTCTTGATGTACTTTTAGGGCCTATGGCAGTTGTCGACAAAACACAGGTATTTATAGAAAGCTTCCGGACTCACATGGCCAATAACACCTTTATCAAAGGGAGTTTGGGGAATTATCAGGGCAAGGAACCTTCGCTAAAAAATATTTATCTGCAGCCGGTGATGGTAAAAAACGAACCTTATATTGGGGTTACCTTTCGGCATCGAACAAATGATATCATTAAAAATTACTCATCCGAAGCCATTATTGATTTGTTGAACGAATGGTTGCCGAACCAATTTTATGTGGCTAATCTCTTCAGTACAGAAACAGATTACCAATGGGAAACATTAAAGAATAAGAAAGTCGTGCTACGACAACAACGAGTTGAAAGAACAAGCCAAAAGACAAGTCACGATCGACAAAAACAGCGGCATATAGAGGCTGCCCATGCTCCTTATTTACATGATTTGGGAATCAGTAATCGAGAAGGGATGGTGCTTAAAAAAGGACAAGATAAGTTCAAACAAATCAATCACTATATCGAGTTATTGAGTCCCCTCCTCAATGAATTACCCGAAACAACGACCTTGCGAATCGCCGACATGGGATCCGGAAAAGGTTACCTTACGTTTGCCTTGTACCATTATCTGTATCATCATTTGCAACAAAATATTGAGGTGATTGGCGTAGAGTATCGACAAGATCTAGTTGACCAATGCAACATAATAGCCAAAAAATATAACTACAGTGGATTGCAATTTGTGGCCTCGGGTATTGCCGAATATCCTGCACAGGAGGTAGATGTTTTGATTGCGCTTCATGCTTGTGATACTGCTACTGATGATGCCATTTACCGGGGTATTCAGGCTGGTGCTCAACTGATAGTCACAGCACCTTGCTGCCATAAGGAGATACGAAGAGCCTTAGAAAAACAGCCTTTACCGACATCGCTGAGTAGTATGCTGCGGTATGGTATTTTCAGGGAGAGACAGGCCGAAATGCTAACCGATAGCCTGCGTGCCTTGGTACTAGAATATTGTGGGTATCGAGTAGGCATTGGAGAATTTATTTCTACCACCCATACGCCTAAGAACATCATGATTACAGCGCAAAAAATCAAACAATCAACCGAAAGACAAGCCGAAAAACGAGCACAGCTGCTAGAATTAATGACCTTTTTTGGCATTCAGTCCCAACAATTGATAACGCATTGCTTAGGCCGAGATTTTATCAGTTAACCCTTACAAGCACTCGCCAACGAGATTATTTTCAATCCCGTCTTGTAGCTGCCTATTTGTTCTTGGATAAATAAGGCATAGCCGTTATCTTTAGATATCCTTTCATCATATTTCAATTATTATATGAAATCTAGCCTCTTGTGTTTTCTTCTGCTTCTCTTCTGCTTTTATGTAGAAGCGCAATCATCGTATCATATTCAACCTTCGGGGGATGCCAATACCCAAATTCAGGGAGGAACAACCATCAACCATGTCAGTGGCAGCTTTCGCTGGATAGAATATATCCCAGCACAAATGAAGATAGGCGCTACCGATTTAGTTACCTTTTACCTCTCTAAACTCGATGATACGCATATTGGGTTTGATTTGAATTGTGCCCGTCCTCTGCGTCTTAGTTATACCTTCAGCGATAATCACGCGAAGCACAGTGTGAGCGGGAAAATAGAGAAACAATCGCGTATCGAACGTTTGCCCATCGACTTAAGTCGGTTCAGAGAGGGACGCTGTGAGATTCGTTTCTTCAACGAAAACAAAGAATGTATTTACACATTCACGTTCGAAAAACATCACGATTAATCCACAACCCCAAACCGAAAAGTATGCGCATATTATCCTACCTGTTACTCACACTCTTTGTATGCAGCGCTGCGAAAATGCAAGCTCAGCTAGTCAATGGCTGTGGCTTTTTACAACAAAACCGTCTCGAAATCGGCATCGCCAACAATGGCGCCTATGGTACCCCAGAAAATTGTCCCCTTGGTTATCATCCCAACAATAACCCCATATTTGCTAATACCTATAATCCCGCTACGGGTGCTTATATTCAGCATGCCACAGCCTTAGGATTTGTTGCCGACTGGGATTCTAACGGTTGGGCTGTAGGTACCCCACCCTACTTTGGCGATTACTTCTTACCCGGTACTCCACAAGAAGGATGGTCGATAGAAGTTGGCGGTATTCGTTGTGACGCCTTTAGTTCCGAGTATCAAACCAGCGGCACCACTGGATTTGTAGGTGCTTTAAGTGGAACCAATCAATATGTAACAACAGTTGCCGGTGCAACAACCTCTCTATGGACAGGCAGTATGGGGAATTTACAAATCAAACAACTCACTCGGGTAAAACAAAACAAGCTATACTTCACCACCAATGTTAAACTGTATAATACGGGTGGTACCACCTTATCGAACGTATACTATATGCGTACCCTAGATCCCGATAATGACGTTTCCATCTCTAATAATTTTAGCACTACAAATGTCATTACCTATGCATTACCTAACCCGGGTAATAAAACCTTGGTAGGATGCACAGCAGTGATAGATACGAATGCCTATCTTGGATTAGGCACTATCGACTGCCGTTCGAAAGCATTTATTAACAGCTTCGGACTCTTTCCCCCTTCCGACACTTTGGGCTACTTGTTTTCTGGCACCCATCCCGACCTCGTCTATACAGGATCCCTACAGCAAGATGTTGGCGTAGGGATTGTATGGCAACTCGGCAATATTTTACCCGGCGATAGCACCGAGTTGAACTTTGCTTATATTCTGAATGAAGCCTCACTCGATGAAGCTCTGGACGAAATCAAACCCAAATGGCTTAACAATAGTAATCTCTATCAATCGAACGATACCATTTACGCTTGCGCCAATACTGTCGTTCCGGTATCCATTGTAAATGGCGAAAATCTATCTTGGACCTGGAGTTCAAGCGCCCCACTGAGTGGGAATTCGGGTATAAGCAATAGCGTTACTTTTGGCACAACCCCTGTACAAGTAACTGCCATTGGAACGGGGATCTGTGTTGATACGATTACGTTTTACTTGGCCTCTGCTAGTTTTATCAATACCACCATAAATGCAGGAATATGCAGTGGAAATGCTTATACCTTTAATGGGGTTAGTTACACGACAGCTGGTGTTTATCATGATACCGTAACCACACCAAGCGGATGCGACTCCATTGTAACCCTTAACTTAACGGTAGGAGCCAATAGCTTTCATACCATGAATGCATCGGCTTGTCAGGGATTAGGTTATTTATTTAACGGCAATATCCTTACCGTAAGTGGCACCTATTTCGATACCCTGATGAATGCCGCCGGCTGCGATTCAATCATAACCCTGAACCTTAGCATTGGAACTACAACCACCGGGACAAAAAATGTTAGCATCTGTGCTGGTGATACTTACCTTTTTAATGGCGTCTATCTCAGCACCGCCGGTACTTACTTAGACACATTAATAAACAGCAATGGTTGCGATTCGATTCTCACCCTAACCTTAAGTGTTAAGCCATTGCCGGTAGGCAGTTTTACCGTAGACAAGCTACAAATTTGCAATTCAGATAGTGTGCAGGTTTCTTATACGGGTGCACTCGTACCCGGTTACCTATATACCTATAATTTTTCGGGAGGTGTGGTATTAAGCGGAAGTGGATCAGGACCATATCGAGTGAAATGGAATTCATCAGGCATAAAAACCATCACCCTAACCATTACCTTCAATGGATGTAACAGTGTTCCGTTTAGTCAGAATGTAAACGTTATACAAACCCCAGATGTAATTGCAATCTACGATAGCAGTATTTGTATAGATGGGACAGCGCAAATCACGGCGCAAACAGCATCTCCGAATCCCAGTTATTTATGGAATCTCAACGGAGCCAATCTTATCAATGGCAGCACATCGAATGCAGGTCCCCTTACATTATCATGGAACACCACAGGCGTAAAAATGATTACCATCCAATGTGATAACCAAGGCTGCTTCTCGAATATCGACACGGCCTACATTACCGTACACGAATTACCAACGGCTAATATTGTGAGCTTAGATAATACCAATACCTATTGCGAAACGGATGAGGTGCATTTATCCACCGATTTTATCGCAGATGGAAGTTATTCGTGGACTCCTTTAGCCAATTTCACACACTACGATTTCAATCAGGCTACCTTAGTTATTTACGATACAATGTTGGTGAGCACGCGCGTTATGACGTCTTTCGGATGTATTGCGACAGATACGATGAGCTTATACGCCACTGCCTGCGAAGATTATTTTATTCCCAACTCCTTTACACCGAATTCCGATGGAAACAATGATTACTTCCATGTAGTTGGCTTACACGAAAATGCACATGTCAACATGAACATTTACAATCGTTGGGGAAATCTTGTCTACCAAGGAGAAACTACCCAAGGTTGGGATGGCCGCTATAAAGGCAAAGCGGCAGAATCGGGCGTATATTTCTATTACCTAAAGATTACTTTCCCCACAGGTAAAACCGTTATCGAAAAGGGCGACCTTACCTTATTACGCTAATCACTCTTTAACGATGCCCTCGCCCTGATGTGTGCAACTTAGCTTATGTTTGCAGTCACAGAAGAAATGCGTCGACTATTAAAGAAGATTGATATCTATATCCTGCGGAATTTTCTGCTCACCTTTTTGTTTCTGATGTTGGCCTTCTCTGCCATCGCGATTGTGATTGATTACACAGAAAAGGTCGAAGATTTTGTTGCCAAAAAAGTACCGGCCCACGAAATTCTCATCTACTTCCGGAATTTCATCCCGTATATCCTGGCCTTACTCTTTCCCATTTTCATCTTTGTCTCAGTAATCTTCTTCACTTCTCGACTGGCGAATCGCTCTGAATTAATTGCGATGCTCAGTTCGGGGATTTCATTTAAACGCTTACTCAGACCCTATATCATTGGCTCGGGTATCATTTCGATCGTACTGTTGCTTGCGAATCATTTTGTGATTCCTAGAGCCAATAAAAGTCGATTAAAATTTGAAGAGAAATATCTTTGGGAACATTCGTACAGCAAAGATGACAACTTTCACATGCGAATCAGTCCTTCGGAATATATCTACATGCAAACGTATAACCCAGAATCAAAAACGGCCTATCGATTTAGCTATGAAAAGATGAAGGGTAACGAAATCATCAAAAAAATCAGTGCCGAAAGAATGGTCTACGATAGCTTGAAGAAAATTTGGAAGCTCATGGAAGTAAGGGAATCTACCTTTGACGGAGCTATAACCCATTCTCAGCGATTCCCCTCTTTATATCGCCCCTTCTCGTTTGTTCCTGCCGATTTAATCGAACGACGCGAACAAAAACAACTCATGACCTATTCTGAGCTGAATCATTATATTAAGCGTGAAGAAGAAAAAGGCAGTGAAGGACTTACCGAATACTATATCGAAAAATACAGACGTACCGCCTCTCCGTTTTCAGCCTTTGTTTTATCCATCATCGGAGCTTGCCTGGCCTCGCGCAAAGTACGAGGAGGAAGCGGCATTCATCTTGCCTTAGGCTTGATGATTAGTGCCATCTATATTTTGATGATGCAGTTTTCAACCACCTTCGCTATCAAAGGAAATTTACAGCCCTTTATCGCGGTTTGGATTCCGAATATCGTGTTTGGATTTGTTGCACTATACTTTTTTAGACGATATTCAAGATCGTAATGACAGCAAAAGCCTCCACAAGCAACTAAATCGTATCAGTAACGTTTCTTAAACTAATGTCTCAAGACAAGCCTGTACTTCGGTAAAGTTTGGCATATCACCTGGACTATCCAGTATCTCAATAAAACGAATAACCCCTTCCTTGTCTAATACAAACGTAGAGCGCTTCGATACCCCCTTCATTTCAAAAGCGAAATTTTCGTTTAAGGATTGATATAAATCCGACACCTCTTTATTAAAGTCAGAGAGCAACTCAAAATCAAGAGAATACTCTTGCTTGAACTTATGCAACGAAAAAAGAGAATCTACCGAAATACCAATAATTTCTGCATTCAGCTTTTGATAATTCCCCATGTTCTCTTGCACAGAGCAAACTTCTTTGGTACAAACCCCAGAAAAAGCCAATGGGAAAAATAAAATCACCACATTTTTGCCCCGGTAGTCAGACAGAGAAACTTTATTTTTTTCGGTGTTGTAAAGACTAAATTCAGGTGCCTGTTGGCCTAGCTCAATATTCATTGTTCTCGTTTTGCTTTCAAAAGTAAGCCTCGCGTTCATTATTCCCAAACTATTCACATCAAAAAATGATAAGATAAGCAATTGCCCGAAAGGACCTATTATTGTACAACAAAAGAAAATCCTTTGACAGAACAGATCATTAACCTCGAAACCGTTAATCCCATTGAATTCTTTGGTGTCAACAACAATAAGTTTGATATCCTCAAAAAGAAGTTTCCCTCACTAAAAATTCTTTCGCGAGGTTCCCTCATCAAAATTTCTGGCAAACCCGAAGATGTTGAAACCGCCAAAGAAAAAATCAACCTCATTCTGCAGTACCTCGAGAAAAATGGTCACCTCTCCGAAAATTATTTTTCACAAATTCTTGGTGACGATGATGGGGTTATTGACGAAAAGATTATTGAAGATGCCAACAGCGATATTTTAGTCTTCGGACAAAATGGTAAAATCATCCGCGCTAAAACGCGCAATCAAAAATTATTGGTTTCTGCCTCCGACAAAAATGATATTTTATTTGCAGTGGGACCTGCAGGTACGGGCAAAACCTATACAGCCGTTGCCCTCGCTGTTAGGGCTTTAAAAAATAAGGTAGTCCGTAAAATTATACTTACCCGTCCCGCTGTTGAGGCTGGTGAAAGTTTAGGATTCTTACCCGGTGATCTCAAAGAAAAAATTGATCCCTATTTACGTCC
>JBEISB010000151.1:0-5489 GCA_040375635.1 Chitinophagaceae bacterium
CCATGGGTAAGGAGATTGCGTACGACCACCGCGAGCAGCCCACTCCCATTGCTCTTCTGTCGGTAAACGAAACTCACCTTCTAGATACATTTTCTTAGAATCACGGTAAGCTCTCCAATATTTCGTTCTCCAGTGAGAGAAGGCATTAGCTTGATACCAAGTTACACCCACAACAGGATAATTATTGAATGAAGGGAACCAAAAATATTGGTGAGTGATAGGTTCATTATAAGAATAAGAAAACATCTTCATCCAAACGGTAGTATCTGGATAGATAATTGGATTGTACTTATTCAGATAAGTGCTGCGTGTTTGCGGCTGACCTTGCACATAACTACGAGCCATTTGATCGTAATCAAAGGCTTCGTAAGTATAGCGAAGTTTTTGATTATCAAATTCTTTTTTACCGAAAACGCTTTCAGCAGCAGGAATATAATAAGCAGCTAAGGCATCTTGGGTTTCCTCACTACTCCATTTAATTTTTTTGCGCCAGTCAACGGATTGAGAACCATCATCGTTGTCTTTTAAATCACCAATCAAGGTATGTGCAGTTGAATCACGAACCCAATCAACAAACTGACGATATTCTGCGTTCGTTACCTCAGTAGCATCCATATAAAAACCTACCATTTGAATGGTACGATTTTTTACATCATTAGCATTACGAACATCTTGATCGCTAGCTCCCATATGCATTACACCAGAAGGTACCCATGTCATTCCAACAGGAATAGGTGTGGCGGTATTCACTTTAATCGTGGTTCCGACAACCTGACCCTGAGGCCCACCGCCTCCACAGCCCCAAGCCGTGATAATGATTCCGAAAGCGAGTAGTCTTAACGAAAGTTGTTTCATCATAGTCCGTTTATTATTTTATACAAGAAAGCAAATGTATTAATAAATTAGTTTAATCCAAATACAGGCACAATATATACACGTTATTTGAATTCTTGTACAAAATTTCTAAAATAATTTTATTTCGAGTCATTATTTGGAAATCAGAAAAATATGTCTTAACGGCCCATTTTTCCTACATTTCCAAGCGCTGCTATTTCAAAACAAGTTCTTTTTTTACAAACTTCCTATCTGAAAGCTATTAATTTCGGTGAATGCACTGTTTACATCTCTTAAGGGGGGATAACAAACAAAATCGCGGCATATTGAGATCAAAGTCTCAGATTCTTCGTTCTTTCCAAGAATACCCGTTCCCGAAGATTCGCCAGTCTGTACCTCAAAATGAATATCGGGCCGTTTACACATCGTATACAATTGTCTATAATATTTAGTAGCTTGATTTCCGGTAATGGTTACCGAAATACCGGCATCATTGATTTGTAGGAATTGCTGCGCCCAACGGGCAAATGAATTGGGATAAGTCCGCATACGCGTTAACATACCCAATAGCATCTCACGACTCCTTTTTGTCCAATCGCTACGCTGGAAAGTAATACCCAGCGAATACAATACTTTACAAAGGACGGCATTGGGTGATGGAAGGGCGCCATCATAAATCTCTTGTTTATTTACGGATACCCTTGTGTAATGATGATGGGTGAACGAATAATAGGTTTGTCCCTCCGTGGTAAAGTGTTTGTCCAAATGTTCTACTATGTCGCTAGCCTCCTTCCAATAAACCTGTTCGCCGGTAGCCTTCGCCAATTCAATTAACGCATCTGATAAATAAGCTAAATCGTCGAGATAAGCAGGAATATTAGATGAATGTTTCAAATAACTATGGGTGTATAGAAATTCTGCATGCTTCAAATAGTCAAACATTGCGTTCATATGATCGATTGCCTCTTGCAAAAAATGCAATTTCCCGGTATGCAAATAGGCTTTCACCAAGGCTTTGTTCATCAGCGCATTCCATCCTAATAAAATCTTACGATCGGTGAATGGCCAGATACGCTTGGCACGTTCTGCGTAGAGTTTCTCTAAGATTGCCGGTAAGCGATTGCGAAATTGAGGATTTGCCGCTTGCATTTTCTCTGCTGTCGTAAACAATATATTCGTATGCTCCCAGTTGCCTCCTTCTTCTATCGAATAATAGGTGGCAAATGATTCCATGTCCTCCCCTATCCATTGTTTTAACTCATCGAAAGTCCATGTATAAAACTTCCCTTCCACCCCTTCGCTGTCTGCATCTTGCGCAGAATAGTACATACCTTCTTTCCCCTTCATTTCGCGGGTTAGCCATAAAAAAGTTTGGTCAACTACCGATTCATATGCTGAATCTGGATGTATGAGATAAGCGTAAGAATAAAGCTCCAATAAGAGGGCATTATCGTAGAGCATTTTTTCGAAATGGGGAACTTTCCAGATGTCGTCGGTACTATACCTTGCAAAGCCTCCGCCCACAGCATCATACAAGCCCCCATTCTGCATACATTGCAATGACAACCTAACATGCTGTAAAGATTCCGTATCCTTTGTGAGGCAATGATAATCGATCAAATACTGTAAGGAGAAGCTAGCTGGAAACTTTGGCGCACGACCAAATCCACCATATTGATGATCGGCATGGGCCAACATCTTTTTCATCATCAATGTGCAGATGGCTTGGTGTTCTTCTTGATTAGGACCTAATGCCACATCCGACGTTAATGACGCAAGGGCACTCTCTTGTAAATGACGGGTTAGTTTTTCGGATTGAGAAACAACCTCATCGAAATGATTATGATAATATCCGGCAACGGATTGTAAAACCTCTTTCCACGAAGCTCTTCCCTGTAGGCGCACTTTCGGGAAATAGGTACCTCCATAAAATGGCTTCTTATCAGGTGTAAGAAACACATGCAATGGCCACCCTCCTGAGCCTGTCATGGCTTGTACCGCATCCATATACATGTGATCAACATCGGGCAATTCTTCTCTGTCGACTTTGATCGAAACAAAATACTCGTTCATCAAGTTTGCCGATTCTATATCCTCAAAACTTTCTTTCTCCATGACATGACACCAATGACAAGATGAATATCCGATACTCAGGAGCACAGGTTTATTCTCGCTAGCGGCTTTATCAAATGCTTTTTGTCCCCATGGTTTCCAATGCACGGGGTTATGAGCATGTTGCAATAAGTAAGGCGACGACTCGCCAGATAGTTCGTTCATAATAAGGAATACAAAGTGGAAAGGTACGATGCTTACCTGCGGCCAAATCCGTACATCACATAAAAATTATATCCCAACGATGTAGGCTTTTCTCCAGAGCCATATCCAGCTATATAGGCAGGGGGTAACTCCTTCAACTTTTGTTGATTTAACATGCCTCGAAAACGGATATTCCAGCCAGCAAATACGTTCTTCTTTACCTCTAATCGAAATCCGGCATTGAGTTCTATCCAATGACAAAAAAATGAAGTGCTTGGAACCATACCTTGTGTATTTCCCCAAATAGAATCCGCAATCGTATACTGCGCATCAGCACGCTGCACCCAACTCATTCCATAACGCATACCAACCATCGCATTCTCAATATCACCCGGAAACAATCGATTGAAAAGCGTTTTATCGGGCCCTACGGATACAAATGCATTTTTAGTTTGGTACTGCAATTTTTCTGTAGTCAACGAAGCGTGAGCATACCCCATCTCAATAGCTCCGTATACATTTTGACGAAGGCGTCTATCGATTTGCATCTCAGCGGTTTTATAATTCGATTGTATAAAACTAGTAACCCATTTCGATATATCTACCCCTACCCGATAATAGCCGGGTATTTTTTCTTTTTCGATTTTTGGAATACGACTTCGTGTAGAATCTTTAGCGCCTTCATTAGCTTGCGCAAATACCGGATAACAACTCAACAAAGACATTGCTAAGAAAAAGAACCCAAATAGCATTTTATTTCCGGATAACAAACTGCAAATGTTTTAAGGTGATATCAGCATTTACTGAGGGATGAACAACGAGAACCGAATCGAGTTGATGATGCGTGAATGTGCATGATTGCAGGGTTGCATAATAACGGTAACCGCACGATTTTGAAATAAATTGCCGATAAGGTTCGCAAACAATCTGCAAGGTATCTACTAATGCTGATGCCGAATCGGTACGAAAATAAATCGTAAACGAATTTTGCCCTTGCGGAATCGGGATAGCAAATCCATGGCTATTTTGAATCGAAGTCAAATAATTTCCATTAGCCCCAAACCGAATAGAAGGATTTTGCAAAGTTGTATCGACCCATTTTCCGTTAGCATCTAGCGTAGAATAATAGGAACGCAATTCTGGCAAGAGTACGTCTAAACAATACGACTGCTGTGTGCAAGATGAGAAAAAAGATAAACTCATCAAGGCTATCAGCCATAAAAACCAACAAGAGAAAAATCCCTTCATAATTACGATACCGACCAAGTTTCTTGTCCTGCCAACAACGCATCCAAATCACCTTCACCCTTTTTTTCGATAGCGACTTTTAATTGTTCATGCAAATGAACTTCGTAAACGGGTCGTTCTTTCGCATAAAATACGCCAAAGGGTCTTGGCAAATGCCCATCGTTAGCGGGATCATCAAAGAGGCGGGTAAGAATCTGTGCCTTAAACAAATCGGCTTCATCATGAATCCATAAATCATTTTCGGAATAACCCTCGTCAAGAGAAACAACTAAAGGTTTGTATCCATCCAGTCGAACCCCTTTCTGTCGATTCGCCCCGAACACCATAGGTTTCCCTTGTTCTACAAATAAACCTTCTTCTGCTTTCGAAGATTTCTCTGTAAAGATTTCAAAAGCCCCATCGTTGAAGATATTGCAATTCTGATAAATTTCGAGCAATGAAGTTCCCTGATGTGCTTCGCTGCGTTTCAACATTTCTTGCAAATGTTTCACATCACGATCCATGCTCCGAGCATAGAAACTAGCATCTGCTCCTAAGGCTAATGCGCCCGGATTAAAAGGATGGTCGATACTTCCCATTGGGGTCGACTTCGTGATTTTATTTTCTTCGCTGGTTGGAGAGTATTGTCCTTTGGTGAGTCCGTAAATCTGATTATTAAATAACAGAATTTGCAAATTGATATTACGACGAAGCAAATGAATAAGATGATTGCCACCGATACTCATTGCGTCTCCATCGCCAGTAACAACCCAAACACTTAACGCCGGACGGGTTGCTTTTAAACCACTCGCAATGGTGGTTGCCCTACCATGTATCGAATGCATCCCATAGGTATTCATGTAGTAAGGGAAACGAGACGAACATCCGATACCGCTAATGATTACGATGTCTTCGCGAGGAATCCCTAACGTAGGCAGTACGGTTTGCACTTGTTTGAGGATGCTGTAATCGCCGCAACCGGGACACCAGCGCACTTCCTGATCTGACGTAAAATCTTTGGGGGTGAGAATTGTATTCATAAACGAAACAGACAAATGAATCTGTGGTTCGCAAAAATACATCTGCGGAGGCGAAATATGTATTGGTTTTTTATGATAGCTTACACAAAACGAGGTATTTCTTTTTTTGTTTTCTAGAAATACAGATTCATC
>JBEISB010000219.1:0-3050 GCA_040375635.1 Chitinophagaceae bacterium
CTTGACGCCTTTTTTATCATATAGATGTTCGTCGGCTTCAATGGTAAAGGTGAAAGGTTGGCCCAAGCTTCGTTGGGTATGAAAATGATAAACGTCACTGGGTGTAAAGGAAAGAGCGCTAGGTAATTTATGTTGCAAGCGATAATAGTACATGGTGTTACCGGTTAAAGCGTGTAAGTCGATTTCGTATGGCACTTGGGATATGGCTTGCAGCGTGGATGTCTGATTCGGGAAAGTGCCAGGCGCGGTACCGTACTCTATATAAAAATCTTCTGTCTGGTCGAACAGTATGCTTAGGGTTATAGTGGTATCTGTAGGTCGACCTAAAACGATATTAACATTTTGTGCTTGAACATTGGGAGCGCCGCAAAGGGTGATGAAGAATACGAAAAGAAATTTTTTGAAAGGAGATAATTAGGGCATGAATCTGAATATGGGGCCTCGTAGATGTTGTTTCGTGCAAAAGGTTTAATCTATGTTAAAATGAATATGCGCTTTCTTCGAAGGAGCCACTCATGAAAAGGGTAGCATGCGTGCGTTAGGGATTGAGCGGAAAGCCTTTTTGTCGGCCTCCGCAAAAAGCTTGTAGTAAAAGCCCGGCCCCGGCAGGCGCGGAATGCAAGTTTTGATGCAGGAGAGAACTTAGCCTGGCGGGGAAACGCCCTGATTATCGCAATATTACCCTATTCAGTCTGTAAGTGAGTAAGGAGCCCGAAACTTTGTCTACTTTTGATGGAGATGAAAAAGTGGATTTTTCTGTTGGGCTTACTTAGTTTTCGTTGGGGGGTATTAGCGTTGAAGGCTCGACCGCTTACTTTACATTGTAGACTTATGATGGGGGAGCGCCCGTTGCAGCTCGATAGTTTATTTACCTTACGCGATGGGAGAGAAGTAAACATTAGTACGCTGCGTTTTTATTTGAGTGGACTCAGTGTTTGGCAAAATCAACAATGTGTTTGGCGCGAAGCCAATTCGTATCACTTAGTGGATGCTGAAGATAGCAGTACACAATGGATAACCCTTGCGAAATTCCCCGATACCTTGCGATGGAATCGAGTAGAAATGATTTTGGGCATTGATTCGAGTACCGAAGCGGGAGGCTTTAAGGGGGGCGATTTAGATCCGGTAAAAGGAATGTATTGGGCCTGGCAAACCGGATATGTCCATTATAAAATAGAAGGCAGCAGTTTGCAATGTGGTAGTAAAAATCATGAGTTTCAGTTTCATGTGGGTGGTTTTTTGGCACCGTGGCAAAGTGCGCAGACATTACGATTTACAGTAAAACCACAGATGGATATTAGTATCGATTTTGATATCGATGAATTTTTACTGCATACCGATTTACAAAACCAGCATCATATTATGGAGCCATGTGCGGAGGCCGTTGAGATAGCGAAACGTTTACCAAACTATTTTCGTATACGATGAAGCGGCAGGCGATATTGTTAGGTTTTTTTTGTGGACTCCTTTGCATCGTTGCGTTTCGGAACGAGAGGTCTGCCAAGGCCTATACTTGGCCGAAACCCAATTATACAGCGGTTCAAGGTAAAAATGCTGCTGCTGTTTTAGATTTAGGTAGGGCTTTGTTTTATGATCCTATCTTATCGTTTGATAGTACCATTTCATGCGCAAGTTGCCATACGGTATATAATGCCTTTGCTCATGTCGATCATGCATTGAGTCATGGCATACAACAACGCATAGGTCGACGAAATGCTCCTGCCTTGATGAATGTGGCTTGGAGCAAACATCTGATGTGGGATGGTGCGATACAATCGTTGGAGATGCAAGCGCTGGCGCCTATTCAAGATACCAATGAGATGAACGAGACCCTGCCTCATGTGTTAGAGAAGCTAAACCGGCAAGCCTTGTATCAGCGTTTGAGTAAACAGGCATGGGGTAGTACACAAATCACGAGTGAGATCTTATTACAGTCGATGGCGGCTTTTGTAGCCTCTTTGGTGAGCAATGAATCGAAGTATGATTCGGTGATGCGTCATCAAACCCGCTTTACTCTGCAAGAAGAAAATGGCTATGCCCTCTTTCGCAGTCATTGTGCGGCGTGTCATACCGAACCCTTATTTACCAATGGCGAATTTCGTAATAATGGCTTATTGCCTGATTCGATATTAGATGATATAGGGCGACAGCGAATTACGCATAATCCTTCCGATGCTTATTTATTTAAAGTGCCATCCTTGCGGAATATTGAATTTAGCTTTCCGTATATGCATGATGGGCGTTTTAAAAAGCTGAAGCAAGTTGTCGATCATTATGCGCAAATCGATACTTCGCAGTCGTATTTATCGGCAGCCTTGCGCAAGCCCATTAGGCTCACCGTCAATGAAAAGGTCGATCTCATCGCTTTTCTGCTTAGTCTTAGTGATCGGCATTTTACATTTAATCCTAATTTGTCCTACCCTAAAGATATTTTGGGTAGGCCTTGATAGAATCTAAAACACAAAAAAATACAATGATGAAACAAATTATCTTAGCGCTTAGTCTGCTGCTTGCGGGTATACTGCCAGCCAAAGCCCAGTTGGGCGCACCCGTTACAGCTTGGTTACAGAACAATACCATTACCGGTCGTCATTATGTAAATGGCAATTCGACACCCATTGTTGACGCTGTATTAGCCAATGTACAAACCGTACAATATTCTAGCAACTGGGTGTATATCAGCACCCATGGTATACCGAGTTATATTACCGGTCCTTTTCTCGATGGCAATCCATCTATAGCTAGCGATCAGAATGCCATTTTTAAGGTGAGTCGTTTGCCGGTGCAAAATACGGGCACCCCAACGCCTGTCACGATGGGCAATATTGGGTTATTTATCAATGGGGTTGCTTTATTTGATTCGCGCGATGGGGTATCATGGAAAAATTCGACAGGCGCTTTAGCGGGTGGTCCTTTAGGGGGAGCTGGCGATATGGTTTGGAACCGCGACGCCATTGTTGCTGAAAGAATGGGCTTCGATTGTGCGAAAGGGCATCCTGCCATGGGCAATTATCATCATCATCAAAATCCATCAGCTTTTAATTTAGATC
>JBEISB010000032.1:0-15223 GCA_040375635.1 Chitinophagaceae bacterium
ATCAGGCAGAGAACATTTCAACCGAAATGAGCTTCCTCGAGATGTTTGATGTGTTGAACGAGCGATTAATCAACGAAGGAAAAGATCCTATTGCCTTCGATCACGATTGCCGTGAAGGAATTTGTGGTATGTGCAGTATGCATATCAACGGACGTGATCATGGTCCTTGGAAAGGCACTACAACCTGTCAGTTACATATGCGTGCTTTCAGTGATGGAGAGACCATTACCGTTGAACCTTGGCGCGCCCAAGCCTTTCCAGTATTAAAAGATTTAACGGTAGATAGAAGTGCCTTCGATCGCATTCAACAAGCAGGAGGATATGTTAGCGTAAATACAGGAAATGCGCAAGACGGAAACGCGTTGCCTATTGATAAAGATAAAGCTGATGCCGCTTTTGCTGCTGCTGCTTGTATTGGTTGTGGCGCTTGTGTAGCTGCTTGTAAAAATTCAAGCGCTATGCTCTTTACCTCTGCTAAAGTTTCTCAGTATGCGTTATTACCGCAAGGAGAACCAGAACGCATGACCCGTGTGATGAACATGGTAGCCCAAATGGATAAAGAAGGGTTTGGTGCCTGCACCAATACTGGTGCTTGTGAAGCAGAATGTCCTAAAGAGATTTCGATATCTAATATCGCTCGCCTCAATCGCGAATATTTGAGCGCACAATTTAGTTTGTAGGATTTCGTTTATCGACGGAACACAAGCACAGAAAAAGAATTTGAATGTCTTACATAGCCAAAACTTTCTTTTTCCATGTACACGACTATGTGTTTCTTTGTGGTTCTATCTCGATGTCATGAAATCAAATTCTTATGCCCCTTTATTAACCTTGGTAACAAGTGTTTGTTTGCTTTTCAACGCATGCTCTGATGCATCGAATACGGCGCAAATAGATTCTCAAGTGTCTGCAAGCACAAAGCCGGCAGCCCCCTCGTTTAATGCCGATATAGCCTATCGATATATTGAGCAACAAGTAGCTTTTGGTCCGCGTGTGCCCGGAACCCAAGCCCAAAAAGATTGTGCCCATTGGATAGAAACAGAATTTTCGAAATATGCCGATACGGTTTATCGTCAAGAAGCTGAACTCACTCAGCCGGTATCGAATAAAAAATATCCTGCCATCAATTTCATTGCTTCCTTTCATCGAAAGGCCGAATATCGGGTATTGTTATTGGCGCATTGGGATAGCAGACCTTGGGCCGATCAGGATACTAAAGAGAAAGATAAACCTATCGACGCAGCTGATGATGCCGGTAGTGGCGTGGCTGTCTTGTTAGAGATAGCCTCTCATTTAAAAGCTACATCGCCGAAAGTAGGCGTTGATATTTTATTGGTTGATGCCGAAGATGTAGGCAAGACCGAATGGAGCGAAGATAGTTATTGCCTAGGAACACAATATTGGGCTGCCAATCCTCATGTACCTGCTTACAAAGCTATGTTTGGGATTTGTTTGGATATGGTAGGTGCGAAAGGCGCTCGCTTTCCGCTAGAAGGTTTTTCGCAGCAATATGCTGGGTCTATCCAAAAAGAGATTTGGGAAACAGCCCAGCAAATCGGGTATTCATCTTATTTTCCTTTCGAACAAGGAGGAACGATTACCGACGATCATTTCACCATCAATACCAAGGCATCAATTCCTTGTGTTGATATTATTAATCTACAACCCGATAATGGTTTTGGGAAACATTGGCATACCCATAACGATAATATTTCGATAATTGATAAGGCAACGCTAAAGGCAGTAGGACAAACAGTAATGCAGGTACTCTACAATCAAGAATAAACCCTAATCATTATTGTATGGATACAGCGTCTATACTTGCTCATTTGCAAACACTTTCTAATCCCACGAATCAAGAGGGGATGAAACATTTTGCAGTCGGTGATGCTACATCCTTAGGGATACCCATTCCTGTATTGCGGGATCTCGCAAAATCAATCAAAAAAAATCATGCCTTAGCGCTCGACCTTTGGGAATCGGGTATTCACGAAGCTCGCTTATTGGCTACGATGATCGACGATCCGAAACAAGTGAGCGAAAAGCAAATGGATACATGGACTTCTCAATTCAATAGTTGGGATATTTGCGATCAGTGCTGCGGTAATTTATTTCGGAAAACCCCTTTCTATCTAAACAAGGCCATAGAATATAGTCATGCGAAAGAAGAGTTTATCAAACGAACCGCATTTACCCTGATGGTTCAGTATGCCGTTCATGATAAAAAAGGCAGCGATGAAGTTTGTATCCCTTTCTTACAACGCATTGATGAGGAGGCCTATGATGATCGAAATTTTGTAAAAAAAGCCGTCAATTGGTGTTTGCGACAGATTGGCAAACGAAGTGCCTATCTGCATCCCCTAGCCATCGATACGGCTAGGCGGATCGATAAACAAACGCATCGTTCGGCGCATTGGATTGCCAAAGATGCGCTGCGCGAATTGGAAAGCGAAGCGGTAAAGAAAAGACTCGGAATTATCGAATAAAAAAATTGGGTTTCGGTAGCTAGACAGTCTGCGAATGCTGCCGTATTTTTACGATAACCAATTTTTTAACCTATGACAGAGAACGTATTTCAGTTCCTCTGGCGTTATCGTTTGTATCATACGAAGCGCCCCTTGCGAACTACCGACAATGAACCCATTATTGTATTAGATCCCGGATTACTGAATCGAGATAGTGGTCCAGATTTTTTACACGCTCAAATTCGTATTGGCAATACCCTTTGGGTTGGCCATGTTGAATTGCATCTCCGCAGCAGCGATTGGATCCGACATCAACACAACAGCGATCCGGCTTATACCCGATTGATCTTGCACGTCGTGTTTGAAGACGATGAACCAATCAAAACCCTTGATGGCACTTCTTTTCCCACGCTCGAATTGAAAGAACATATCGATGAGCAAATGATACAGCAATATGCTCGTTTGATGAAGACTACAGCCTTTATTCCTTGTGGACAGGCCATTGTTGAGGTGGATGAATGGGTTCGACAAAATGTATGGGCCCGGATGTTGAGTGAGAGATTAGAAATGAAGACCGAAAAACTACAACAGTATTTGGGGAAGAATCAAAATGATTGGCTCGGTGCATACTATGTTTTCTTGGCACGCGCCTTTGGTTTATACATCAATGCTGATGCTTTCGAAGAATTGGCCATTCGTGCGCCATTATCGCTGTTGCAAAAGCACCGCTATCATCCCTTACAGGTAGAGGCATTGTTATTTGGACAAGCAGGTTTTTTGAACGACTATTTTGACGAAGCATATCCGCAAAGTCTTCAAAGAGAATACGAATATTTACAATCTCTTTATCAACTGCAGCCTATGGAAAAACACCATTGGAAATTCTTACGACTTCGTCCGGCTGCCTTTCCAACCCTGCGCATTGCTCAGTTTGCCGCTTTTGTCTGTGCACACGACGATATTTTTTCTGTGTTGCTCGAAGCGAATGAGGTAGAGGATGTGTTCCGAATATTTTCTGTATCATGCAACGATTATTGGCTCACCCACTACACATTTACTGAGGTGTCGGCACATCGAAAAAAGATATTGGGCACATCGTTTTTACAAACACTGGTAGTGAATGCCCTGGTTCCGTTTTCGTTTCTGTATGGGAAACAGCAAGGCAGTATAAGAGATAGTGAGAAAGCTTTACGATGGTTGCAAAGCTTGGCAGCCGAAGATAATCACTTGATTCGGCAATGGCAACAGCATGGCATTGTAGCTCAGAATGCCGCAGAATCGCAGGCACTGCTTCAACTGAAAACGAAGTATTGTGATGAAAGACGTTGTCTTGATTGTTCGATAGCCTACCAAATATTAAGTAAATCTATACAGACAAATGAATCATCGGTATCGAAACGATTATAGGAAGCAAGCCTCATTTTGAGAATATAATAGTTTGTATGATGGTGTGCATCGTTAGTCTATGGCTAATGATCATTTCATGAAGTTTATCCCTACCAATGAAAGGCTACCGTTTTTTTTGTGTTTTCGTGCAGACTTAAAAAAACCGGACAAGTCATGGCTGCCTGTTCGAGTATCTTTTTTTCTTTGTCGTTATAAACCTTGCCTTCGGGAAAATGAAAATCAACTTTAATTTCTGCGATTCTTCGCATGGGGTCGGCAATCATTATTTTTTCGATGTCGATACAAGTGTTTACGATATCGATGTCGTGGGTTCGGGCGGCAATGCCCATAATGCTGAGCATACAAGAGCCCAAGGCGGTTGCTACGAGGTCGGTAGGACTAAATCGTTCGCCTTTTCCCTGATTATCTTTGGGGGCATCCGTTTCTATGAGGCTGCCGCTTTGTATATGAATAGCTTCTGTACGTAATTCGCCGCAGTATTTGATTCGTGAGGTCATGGCTCGATAATTTTCGCTAAAATTACTGTAGTTTTGAGTTTTCAGTGAAGAAGCTTTTCGCCATATGGGTTTTCTGTTTTTTAGGACAGATTGTTTACGCACAAAGCGCCGTTGCGACGCGAAGTGATTCAGTGAAACAAGCGGCCCTTATGCGTATGCAAGTTATCAAGGTCCAACAAGCCGCTCGCAAGGATTCGCTCGCCCAAGCCAAAAAAGAGGCAGCAAAAAAGAAGAGGAAAAAAGCCAAAGAGAGAGATCTCGAAACGTTTGCTCAAGATGATGATTTTACCCGCGTCGATACCTTACGTATGCTTGCTCGTGCCCGTCGCGATTCTATAATAACAGTACGCCAAGCAGAATCCGAATTGCGCAAGGCTCGTGAAGCAGAACGCAAGAGTCAGGAAGCTGTGTTGTTGGCAAAAAAAAAGAAAGCCTTGCCGCTAACCCAGGAAATGGGTTTTGGATTTCGGTTAAATAGTGATGGGTGGACTTGCTTTACCTCTCGTGGATTTATTGATCCTGAAAAAAAGGTAACAACATTTTTTACGGTAGATATTTCAGAGAAAAAACATCCCAAGGAAACGCGCAGTATGAATGAAAATTTTTCTGTAGTGTATCCGAATGAGGTTAAGCCCTTGCCTTACAAGTACGGAAAAATAAATAACTTTTATCAAATCAAGTTGGGATATGGGGCTATGCGCGAATGGAGTGGTCGACTCGATAAAAAATCAGTGACAATCTCGTGGGTATATGCCGGTGGCTTGTCTATCGGGCTACTGAAACCTTATTACCTCGATCTATTGGTTCCAGAGGGTGCTGGTTATGTCAGAAAATTTGAAAAATATGATGATCAAACAAAAGAGTACTTTCTTGATCTCAATAATAGAGGTACAATTTTAGGAGGCAGTTATTTTACCAAGGGCATTGGCGAACTAAGTATTGAACCCGGGCTTCATGCTCGTTCTGGTTTTTATTTTGATTATTCTACTACCCGAAAAAGTTTTGTTGGGGTAGAAGTAGGGGCTAGTATAGAGGCTTATATGCACACGATTGAAATCATGGCGAATGCGCACAACAAAGCGGTATTCTTGAATTTTTATGCTGATTTTCGATTAGGGAAACGCTGGGAATAATCGATTTTGTTTACACAAAGCCAATTTCTTTATGCCGATACATTTGTGTTTCGCCTGCGGATGCTATAGAGATTCGCCCATCACGCCCAACGGCAGTAATTCTACCCGGCAGTATTTTTTCTCCCAAGCTAAATTCAATTTCTTTTTCACGACGATACAATAGTCTATTATATCGCTTGAGTAACTCATCGTCATCTTCAATAAACAACTGATAATTCCGGTTTAGGTGCACAAGCAAATCTTGCAGAATTTGTTTTACGAGATAATGTTGTCCCGTTTCTAGAAACACAGAGCTAGCCAGAACATCATCAGGAAATACATCTTGATTCACATTGAGCCCGATACCCACTACAGCATGATGCCAGCTACTACCCCGTAATACATTTTCGATGAGAATACCTGCCATTTTTCGGTTATCTGCATAAATGTCATTTGGCCATTTAATAGAGATATTCGACATCTGTAAGTCATGGATTAAAAAATCGGCAATAGATACACAAGCAGCGATATTTAGCATGAATTGTCTTGAAATCGGGTATGCAGCTGTATGCAAGACATACGAAAAGAGTAGGTTTTTACCCTCTTCAGACACCCAATGATTGCCTTGTTGTCCTTTGCCCTTTCGTTGGAGGTCTGCCCGAACCACTAACCCATGGTCTGCCATTCCTTCACTAAGCAGGTGCATGGCATAGTTATTGGTACTATCGGTTTCCGGTAATTCGATTAAAACCTGTCCAATAGAAGGCGTTCGATGCATGGAGGATTTTCTTTAGCTTTGTAAATTAAATTTTTAAACCAGAATAATTCAAAATTTTTTTAGTCCTTGAAAACTACAGGCACTGCCAAGCCAAAACCCCGACCCCGTCTTACCCAGAACAGCAAAATCATTCGAACGATCATCGATGCCATCCTCGATAAGAAAGGAGAGGAGATTGTTTCGCTGAACCTAAAAAAAATCCCAGAAGCGGTGGCCGATTATTTTATTGTTTGTGAAGCGAGCAATCCGAATCTGATTAAGGCGATTGCCGAAAATATAGAGAAGAAAGTGATTGAAGAATGTGGCGAGAAACCTCATACCTTTGATGGCAAGCATGGAGGCACTTGGATGTTGGTAGATTATGTAGATGTCATTGTACACTGCATGTTGCCAGAAACCCGTGCTTATTATAATGTAGAAGACTTATGGCATGATGCCGAAAAGAAAGAACATAATTGATTGAATTTACGAAACGCATACGATAATATACTTTGATGGAACAGAATCAATCCAATCTGCCGCCAAGCGGTAATAAAAACCCCAATCTTCCTCCGAACAAAAAGGGCCCCAAATTCAATCTATACTGGATTTATGGGATTTTTGGTTTGATCCTTTTGGCTATGAGTGTATGGGGTAATAAATTTAATACAAGTGCCCGCGAAGAAACTTTTCAAACCATAAACCGGCAATATATCAGCCATCAGCTCGTAGATAGCATGGTAGTGATGGGAAAAAAGGTTGAAGTGTATCTGAAAAAAGATAGCCTACAATCATCACGCTATAGTAATCTATTAAAATCGCTCAAAAACAATGTAAAAGGGCCGCAGTTTAGTTTTAGCATCGGAAATGTAGAGCAGTTTCGCGACGACATGGCGGAGGCGCAAAAAGATTTTACCAATGACCAGAAAATTGATGTCACCTACGAAGAAGATAATCGAAGTGGTTGGTTAGGGTTTTTTCTGCAAATTGTATTACCCTTAATTTTTATCATTGGTCTTTGGGTACTCATTATGCGTAAGATGGGCGGAGGTGCCGGCAGCGGTGGTCCTGGTGGTATTTTTAATATTGGCAAATCAAAGGCACAGTTATACGAGAAGGGAACGAAAGTATCGATAACCTTTAATGATGTGGCCGGACTTGATGAAGCGAAAGGAGAAGTAATGGAGATTGTAGACTTCTTAAAAAATCCAAAAAAGTACACAGCTCTTGGTGGTAAAATTCCACGTGGATGTTTATTGGTTGGTCCTCCCGGAACAGGAAAAACCTTATTAGCCAAAGCCATGGCCGGCGAGGCACAAGTGCCTTTCTTTAGCATGAGCGGCTCGGATTTTGTTGAAATGTTTGTGGGTGTAGGAGCAAGTCGTGTTCGTGATTTATTTAAGCAGGCTCGCGAAAAATCGCCATGTATTATTTTTATTGATGAAATTGATGCCATTGGTAGAGCTCGTGGGAAAAACCAAATGATGTCGAACGACGAACGCGAAAATACCCTAAACCAAATGTTGGTAGAGATGGATGGATTTAGCGGTGACAGTGGCATTATTGTGTTGGCAGCTACAAACCGTCCGGATGTATTGGATGCAGCCTTGTTGCGCCCGGGTCGTTTCGATCGTCAGATTTCGATTGATATTCCAGATCTAGCAGGTCGTGAAGCTATTTTTAAAGTACATCTCAAGGGAATCAAAACAAGTGCAGAATTAGATGTACACAAATTGGCAGCTCAAACCCCTGGATTTGCCGGTGCTGATATTGCCAATGTTTGTAACGAAGCGGCTCTCATTGCTGCCCGTAAAGGAAAGTCAGAGGTGAGTTTGGTTGATTTTAATGATGCGGTAGATCGTATCATTGGCGGACTTGAAAAGAAAAATAAAATCATATTGCCCGATGAAAAGAAGGTGATTGCCTATCACGAAGCAGGTCATGCTGTTTCAGGTTGGTTTTTAGAACACGCTTATCCTTTGGTAAAAGTTACCATTGTTCCGCGCGGAGATGCCGCCTTAGGTTACGCGCAATATTTACCCAAAGAAAAATATCTTACCCTCAAAGAGGAGTTAGAAGACCGTATGGCTATGGCTTTGGGGGGAAGGGCCGTTGAGGAGTTGGTATTTGGTAAAATTTCTACAGGGGCATTGAGCGATTTACAACAGGTTACCAAAATGGCCTATGCCATGGTAACGGTGTATGGTATGAATAGTAAAATCGGCAATATCTCCTTTTACGATCCCCAAAACGAAGGCGGCTTTCAAAAGCCTTATGCCGAAGAAACGGGTATGATTATCGATGAGGAAGTCCGTAAACTATCAGAAACGGCTTATAACCGGGTGAAGGCCTTGCTTACCGAAAAGATGGAAGATGTTCGCACGATTGCTAATGCATTATTAGAGAAGGAAGTTTTGTACAAGGATGATTTAGAAAAATTAATCGGCAAACGTCCATTCGAAGAACCTATTGAAGAAACACAAGATACTGCGGTCTTAGCCGGTGAGCCCGGGCCCGAAGCTTCTCTTTCTGAACCTCAATCCTGATTGTATGTCTTCTTCAGCGAAAGAAACCATTATCGGCACCATCCAAAAAGCGTTGCGCGAAAATCAATTACCCATGCCCTTTCCGGAGGCTGAGAAGCAGGATAGTATTTATCCAACAGCCGAGCACGAACTCGAAGAAAAATTTGCTATTGAGTTTAGTGCATTGGGTGGAAAATTTGTTTACTGTGCCGATGAAGCTGAACTCTGCGAACAATTACAAGCCTTGGCGGATACCCTTAAATGGAATAAAATTCATTGTAAAGACCAAAGTTTGCTGCGTCTTTTTGCCGACTACGGCGTTGAGCAAGTGCAGGAGGGTAGCGATATGCACGACATAGAAGTGGGCATTTCCTTATGCGAAAAAATGATTGCACGCACGGGTAGTGTCATCCTTAGTTCGGCACAAGCTTATGGACGCGCCTTACCCGTATATGCGCCTATTCATATTACGGTTGGGTATATCTCACAATTGGTTTGGGATATTGGCGATGGGATTCAGTCGTTACAGAAACAATACGGTCAGCAATTCCCTTCTATGCTTACCCTAACAACAGGTCCTAGTCGTACAGCCGATATCGAAAAAACATTAGTAGTGGGTGTGCATGGCCCTAAAGAAGTATACGTATTTCTGGTAGACCAACCCCTTCCTGCGAATCGATAGTCTCATTATCTTTCTTTCTTCATAAAAAACAAAGCCGTTTACCTTTGCGGCAAAATAACTTCATGGCAAAAAATAACCGTACAGAAATAGCTGATTTCGGCGAATTCGGATTGATTGATCATCTCACTAAAAATAATGAAACCCGTAACGCGGGCACTTTGTTGAGTATTGGCGACGATGGGGCTGTTATCGATACTTTCGGTAAGCAAATGGTTGTTAGCACCGATATGTTGCTCGAAGGTGTTCATTTCGATTTGATGTATACGCCATTAAAGCACTTAGGGTATAAATCGGTAGTGGTGAATCTCTCCGATATCTATGCTATGAATGCTGAGCCCACACAGATAACCCTGAATATTGCTATTTCAAACCGGTTTAGTGTAGAAGCCTTAGAAGAATTTTACGAAGGCGTTTATCTGGCTTGTGAGCGTTATGGCGTTGATTTAGTAGGCGGTGATACCTGTACCTCACAAAAAGGATTTGTAATCAGTATTACTGCTATTGGTGAAGTAACCGAAAACCGCTGGGTTGGTCGAAAAGGGGCTCAAGAAAACGATTTGATTTGTGTAACGGGTAATTTAGGGGCCGCCTATTTAGGATTGCTGATACTAGAAAGAGAAAAACAGATTTATCTGGAAAATCCGAAAATACAGCCCAACCTCGGACAGCAAACCTATACGCTGCAACGATTTTTAAAGCCCGAAGCTCGCAAGGGAATGATCGAATGGTTGCGCGAGCATGAAATTTTACCGACCTCGATGATTGATATCAGTGATGGACTTAGTTCGGAAATGCTGCATATCTGTAAGCATAGCGAGGTAGGTTGTGTTATTTTCGAAGAGAAATTGCCAATTGACGACGAAACCCGCGAATTGGCTAAGTCGCTCGATATCGCTCCAACAACCTGTGCGTTAAATGGCGGAGAAGATTATGAACTTTTATTTACGATTTCGCAAAGTGAATTCGATAAGGTGAAGGACTGCGATTTGTTCAATATTATCGGGTATATCACCCCGGCAGAAGAAAGCTGTGTACTCATCACCAACGGAAATAATCGGGTGGCCTTAACCGCTCAAGGTTGGAATCACACAAAAAAGTAAGGCTTTCTCCTTGATTGTTCAGTTATTTTATTAAGTTTGTTATCCATTCCCTGCAACATGAATAAAGTAAAGATCATAGCGGGCACGGTGCTGGCCTTCCTATTATTGGCGACCGGTGTAGTGTTCAATGCCTGTATCAAAGATCCCTGTGCGGATATGACTTGCCAGAACAATGGCGTTTGTCATGATGGCCGCTGTAAATGCGCCTCCGGTTATGAAGGTCCCTACTGCTCTATCAAAATGTACGAGAAATTTATTGGAACCTGGCAGGGCACGTATCGCTGTAATGGTGCACTTCCGGATGAAGAGACAAGCATCATTGCGCCGGGCGACAAACCCAATGCCATTACATTCTACAACATCTTTACACAAAATGATGTGTTGAGCGCAACGGTAGATGGCGATCAGGTGGATATTCCTTCACAAACGATCAAAAATATTACCTACAAAGGCAATGGCTATATCGAAGGAATTTACATCACCTTGTATATAGAAGAGAAAGACAATACTACGGGTGCAGTAAGTGCCTGTGTATATAATGCTACTAAATTTGTACAACCCTAGAAGTCATGAAAAGAACTATAGTATATACCGCCTTTTCTGTATTCGTCTTGTTCGGCATGGCCTTTTATTTTTCGGCCTGTAAACCCAATCCCTGCGTAACTCGTGCCGTTGATTGTCGAAATGGAGGAACTTGTAAAGATGGTGAGTGTTTATGCGCATCTGGATATGAGGGTGATAGCTGTCAGTATCCGGTAAACAAAAAATTTGATTCGTATTTTGCTTGTATCCGTACCCGGTTGGTAAACAACGATCCGGTTTCTCAGGATAATGATGATACCTTACGCGTAAAAGCCGGTACCGATCCATTTTCAATTCGTTTTTATTCGATTCGGGATTCGATTTACGAAACGATTAAGGCAAACGTAAACGGAAACTATGTTACCATTCCGAGTCAAGATATTGCCTTTCCAACTTATACAGCCAATTATTCTGGCAATGGGAGTATAAACAATGGGGTACTCACAATCACTCTATTCAGAACCTGGTTTAACGGGTCTATGAACACCTCTAAAACCTCATACGTAGGATACAAATACTAAGGAGCTTTTCGTTCGGTTGAAATCCGCGGCGATATTCTTTGGAATTTTAAAAATCACGACTTACTTTTGCCCTCCCTTGAAAAAAGGACTTAAAACAGACTCATATGAAACGTACATTCCAACCTCACCGTCGCAGAAGAAAAACAGTACACGGATTCCGTAAACGTATGGCTACGCCAGAAGGACGCAGAGTATTGGCTTCTCGCCGCAGAAAGGGACGCAAGAAATTGACAGTTTCCGACGAAAGTCGCCTGAAATAAACTTTTACTATGAAAAAACCTTTCTCCCTCTCAAAACAGGAAAGGTTAAAGAGCCAAAAAGACATTGATACGCTTTTCCAATCCGGAAAAGCGTTTTTTATTTTTCCATATCGAGTTTGTTATCACCTTTCCTCATCTAAAGAAACAGCAGCACCGCTACAGTTTGGCATTAGCGTGCCCAAACGGAATTTTAAACGATCGGTAGATCGCAATCTGATCAAAAGACTCAGCCGCGAGACCTATAGGGTGCAAAAGAATGAACTACTACTTATGCTAACAACACGCAGTCAGTCATTGAAAATGATGTGGATTTATATGCATAAAGAGAAACTGTCGCATGCCGAATTGTATCCATCGGTTTCCCTCATCCTGCAAAGACTAAGCGAAATATTGACAGAGCAACCTTTAACGTAGGCGCTCTGCACGGCGACGTTCGATTTCGAGATAATCTTTTTCCATGATTTGTAGCAAAGACTCTTCGATAGAAGAATCAACACTCTCAATAATCCGACCTACTTCATGGGCTTGATGCATAATGATGATCGTAGGGATATTGGTGAGGTTATAGAGGCTATGTTCAATATTTAGGGCTTCTTTATGTCGGTTAACCCCATATAATTCAACAGTATGCTGATCTATGCCTGCCTCGTGAAGTACCTTATAAAAACGAGGTAGTAAATCTTTTGTATCGCCACACCATGTGCCGGCAAAAACCACAAAGTGATAAGGCTCAGCTATTTTTTTCAGGGCCTCTATAACCGCTGGTTTAGGCTGGTAAGCATCCGCGCCCTGATTGAACCAACTGCAAGTGCTTTCGTTTTGAATATCGCTGAAGTGAATTTTACCTCTCAACAAAACCTTACCCGTTTTTCGATCGATTTCACGCACAAAATCTTGCGCCATAGCGACTTGTACTAAGGCCATACCTAATAAGATTAATAATCCTGTTTTCATATTTATTATCAAATGCTGTTTTTCAAATCTACCAAAAATCCTCGTATCTTCTGGAGATTCTCTATCATGAGATGATCTTCTTTCACTTTCTTCCGGTTGCTCTTAAAGTAACTGCGGGCCCCTTCTAAGGTCATCTTTTTTTCTTTTACCAAATGGAAGATGAGTTTCAGTTGAGTGATATCAGACTGATTATAATACCGGTCTCCCTTTTTTGTTTTTTTGATATGACCTAACTGTACCGGAAACTCTTTTTCCCAGAAGCGAAGTAGGGATGCATTGACACGAAACATCTCGGCAACCTCGGTAATTGTGTAATATACTTTCGTTAGCGATTTTACATCTACCTCTATCGGCTGCTTGTCTTCTTGCAAGAGCTGCATTTGCTCAAATAAGGAAAGCTGCTTCTCCATATGAGGGCTAAGGTACATGAAACCCTTCACAAGAAAAAAGCTTCGTGGAATAATAATAGGATAGAAAGCTAGTTTATCATACCCTCTGTGCCGGCGAATGGAAAAAAGCGTTTGTAGGCCACAAGGAATCCTGTATTTTTATGCCCTTAAAACTTTATTCATGAACGAGTTGTTTAAAAAGTCGGCCCTCACCCATTTGGCAGCGATTGCCTTATTTCTGATGATTAGTCTGCTGTACAGTTTGCCTGCCTTACAGGGTAAAGAATTAACGGTACATGATACAGTATCGTGGATGGCGATGAGTCAGGAGGCCCGTGATTGGTATGCAAAAACAGGCGAAAATCCGATGTGGACGAACTCGATGTTTGGGGGTATGCCTACCTATACTACCTTCATGAAAGGACAAAACTATGTGTATGCTGTACAAGAGTTTATCGTGAATCTGCTACCTAAGCCTGCCTTTTTCTTCTTTTTAGCGATGGCTTGTTTTTACATGCTGATGATGAGTTGGCGCACCAACCGATGGGTGGCTATGATTGGTGCCATTGCCTATGCGTTTGCTGCTTATAATTTGCAGATCATCACGGTAGGACATAATACAAAAATGTTCAGTATCGCCTATATGCCCTTGGTCTTAGCCGGTATGCATTGGGTATACAATCAACGATATTTAGTAGGGGCGGGTACGGCTTTACTAGGACTCTCATTACTGATTTCGAATAGTATGATACAGGTCGATTATTATTTAATCGTCTTTATCATGCCGCTTTTTGCCTTAGGTTATTTGCTCATGGCAATCCGCGAAAAACAATGGAAAACTTTTCTGATTTCTTCGGCTATTATGGTAGGTGTGGGCATTCTCTCTGTTGGGCCGTCGCTCGATTTAGTAATGGGAAGTAAAGAATATGCTACACAAACCATGCGAGGCGGACAAAGCGAATTGACCTTAAACAAACATGATAAAAAAACAAATGGCGGTCTCGATAAAGATTATGCATTTCGTTGGAGCCAAGGCATTGGAGAAACCTTTACTCTTTTAGTGCCTAACTTATATGGTGGCGGTGGTAGAACCGATATAGGTTCAGGTTCAAAAACATATGAAGTTATGAGCCAACTGGCCGGCGAAGCCAATGCCGAAAATTTTACCAAAAATGCACCAATGTATTGGGGGCCTCAGCCTTTTTTAGCTGGACCCATGTATTTTGGAGCTATTATCATGTTCTTATTTGTGCTTGGATTATTTCTGATTCGAAGTCCTTTTAAATGGGTAGCAGCCGGCATCGCCTTGTTAGGAACAATGTTATCATGGGGGAAAAACTTCAGCGCCTTTAATTATTTTCTATTCGATCATCTGCCTTACTATAATAACTTTCGTACCCCAAGTATGAGCATGGTGATTCCGGGTTTGATGTGTTGCTTTTTAGCACTCTGGGCCCTGAACGAAATTATCAGCGAAAAATTAGAGGCAAAAGAAACCCTCAACGCGATTAAAAAATCTTTTTTCATCACGGGGGGCTTGTGTTTGTGGTGCTGGTTTGTGCTTGCAGAGGCCAAAGTGTTTCGGCGCCTTGGTTTTGTTGGTATTTGGTTAAGCTATTTCCGGTTTCTTGCCAGTTGAATTGTGCGCCGATGAAATTTTTGCGCGAGAGGGCTGGAATAAAATCTTCAATGGGGTTTGTATATTCATAGATTATTTTGACGTAGTCTGTTTGCTGTGGTGGCGTGGTGAAGGTTATTTCCCCTTCGGAATAGTTTATGGTGTACTCTTTTCCATTTTGGACTTTGGAGTTGTTGATAAACACGGTTACAGATCCTTCTAGAATAGATCGGTTTTGGAGTTTGATTACTTTTTGTCCGCTTCCGAAGGTTTGAAGCTCTTGAGGGTCGGATCGTTGTCGGCCGGTCGCTACTTGTGCGTTCCAATTGGGGGCTTGTGTGGTGGCTTTTACGC
>JBEISB010000169.1:0-5018 GCA_040375635.1 Chitinophagaceae bacterium
CCGCATCTCTGCGGTGCGCATCCTCCTCGGCCTCGCCATCAATCTGCAGCGACTTGCGCGCCGCCGCGACGGTGAGCAGCTTCTTGTCGTGCTCCGACACGCTCATAGCCTCCTTCACTTCTTCATCATCCAATAATTGGTTTTCGTAACGCCCACGCGAAAAATAATAGCGGGTTACAATCTCATCTTGTAACTGACGAATAATTTCTTTTTTATTCTTCATCAAGTCTTGCGTTTTATCGTGCGATAACGATTTTTGAACCTGAGCAAAATCGTTCTTGATGGCTTCAAAATAATTTTCTTTTACAGCCACCTCTTTAAACTTATCAAGGGCTTCTTCGGCCTTGGTCTGATAGCTATAATCTTTACCATCTAACCATTTTACAAAATCAGCAAAATCACTTTCGCTTAAGGTAAATGTTTTAGCCGCCGCTATCGTCGGATGAGTAGATGCATACTTAGTCGCATAATCAAAAATATAATCCTTCTCATTGAGCGCCGTTACAATTTTAATTGCTTCTTTGCTAGGCGTTTTAATATCGGGTTCTATCCCGCCGCCATCCATCACAATACGGCCATTTTTCGTTTTAAACTTCGACTTCAACGAATCCGAAATCTCACCTACGCTGCCATCTTCATTCCGATGTGTGTAATCAAGGGCTTGTATACAGCGACCCGAAGGGGTATAATATTTTGCCGTGGTTACTTTCAGCTTCGCATTAAATGCCAATTCGCGAGTGGTTTGTACCAATCCCTTCCCAAAACTTCTTTGTCCAATTACTACCCCACGATCTATATCCTGCATAGTACCGGCCACAATCTCCGATGCCGATGCCGAACGACGGTTAATTAAAATGGTTAGCGGTAACTTTTCGTCGAGTGGTGTGCCCCGGGTTTTATAGGTTTTATCCCACTCTTCATTTTTTCCTTTCGTGGTTACTACCAGCTGATCACCATTAATAAAAATATTGCAAATATTCACGGCCTCATCGAGCAAGCCTCCAGGGTTAAACCGAAGATCTAAAATCACACCTTTTGTTTTAGGATTGGCTTTCAGTAAACTATCTACGGCCACTCTTACCATATTACCGCAACGGTCGGTAAACTGTGATAGTCGTACATAAGCAAACTCTTTATTCGGACCTATCGCATCAACATAAGGCAGACTGCTAATACTAATCTCTTCGCGAGTAATGCTCTTTACCGATTCGGCCTGGGTAAATGCATCACGCACTTTCACTTTAAAACTAGTGCCGGGCGACCCTTTAATCAACTTACCAATTTCTTCTGCATCACGACCTTTAATCGAACGACCCTCTATTTCTAGAATCATATCGCCCGCTTTTAAACCGGCTTTTAAAACAGGTCCACCCTCTACAGGCTCCGAAATCACTAAATATCCATCTTTCACTTTAAAGCCCGTTCCGATGCCCCCATATTTACCTGTGGTTTGAAAACGATAATCTTCAATATCTTCTTCGGTGATATAATTGGTATACGGATCCAAATCGGCCAACATAGCATCTATGCCTTTCTTTACCAGCTTACCCGGCTGTATCGGGTCTACATAATAACTATTCAATTCTTTAAACAGCTTATTGAAGATCTCCATGTTTTTGGTAATCTCAAAATAGGGGTCGGCATCCTTACCCTGTATAAATAATACCAACACAGCCCCTAACAGCACACCGGTAAATACTTGCAACGATTGTTTCCAGATGGATTTCTTTTTCATGAAAGAAGTTTGGCGCAATTTATCGAAAATTAGGCAGAGTGTAGTTTCGAATTCACTCGCTTCTGTTAAAGGAATGGTATAAACCAACTAATGGTTTAAACGATTAGCTGGTTTATCATGACAAAGACAGCATCCCAATCTTAATTTCATCTTCCGTTATCGCACAATACCCGTAATCAAAACAATAACGCCATAGCACGTTGTCTGATTTTCGTTGGATATAGGTATGATACCGAAACAAAAATCCTTCGTCTAACAATTGCTCACGCGTTACGATTCCGGATTCGCTTTGCAAGAATAAGTGGCACAAAATTCTTCGATTCTGTTGTAGAGCACGAATGACCCTTCGGGTATAATTGCTGCTTTCGGCACGTCGTTGGTTATTGAATACATTTCGACAATAATCGTTGCAGTATTTTTTGTCGATACGGCCATTCAATACTTTCGAACAGGCCAGACAGGTTGGGTTGGCTTGCACTTTCATAGATTTTGGTTGTACTTCAAAGATAAAACCTAATCCATTAGCCAACAAACACGCTTCCTTCCATGTCATAAAAAATATTTTCTTGTCGCTGTCTCTTAACGCCTTGGTGTTTTTTTATCCCTCAGGCTTCCTTTACCTTTGTGCCCATGAATTTACCCATCGTTGCCTACGGGCATCCTACCCTGCGTAAAGTGGCCACAGAAATCGATAAAGATTATCCCGGCCTCTCCGAACTTATCGCCAATATGTGGGATACTTTGTACCACTCTAATGGTGTTGGTTTAGCCGCCCCGCAGGTGAACCATAGTATTCGTATGTTTTTGGTAGACAGTGTGCAAATTGTCGAAGGCGCCGACGAAGAAGATAAGACGAATACAAGGATGAGAAACCCATTAAGGCGGTGTTTATTAACCCGTATATTGTCGATGAGCAAGGTACAGAATGGAAGTATAACGAAGGTTGCCTCAGCATTCCTAAAATTCGCGAAGATGTAATGCGACAGCCTACGGTTACCCTAAAATACCAAGACGAAAATTTCGAACAGCATACCCGCACCTTCGATGGCATTACGGCCCGCGTTATCCAACACGAATACGATCATATCGAAGGGAAACTGTTTATCGACCGCATATCACCCCTCAAACGCCGCCTCATCAAAAGCAAACTCGATGATATCAGCAAAGGCAAGGTAAAGGTCAACTACAAAATGTTGTTCCCGAAATAGTTCTTTCTTTGGCTGGCTTTTCCCGCTTTCCACTGCTAGTCCCTCCCTTCGCTCGGGCGCTATCCGTTGCAATCGGGGCCAGGGTATTCTGCTTCTCATCAACATACCCCCGAATCAATCTATTGTTGCCATCTTTACGCTAGCTTTGTTTTCTTTGCATAAAACATTCTCTCTTGCCACACGAAGCGATTTCTGTTCTCGATATCTTTAAAATCGGCATCGGCCCAAGCAGCTCTCATACGCTCGGCCCTTGGCGCGCTGCCCTGCAATGTTTACAACACCTGCAAACAAAACAAGCGCTTACTTCGGTAACCTCGGTTCGGGTATTGCTTTATGGCTCTTTGGCGAAAACGGGTAAAGGACATGGAACGGATATTGCTGTTTTACTCGGACTCTGTGGTGAAGATCCCGTTACTTTTGATGTGCACCAAATCGATGCCCGCATCCGAGATATCCGCAACATGCGTAAATTGGTTTTGGCCGGTCAACATGAAATCGATTTTATTATCGAAGAAGATATCGATTTTCTGATGGACGAGAGTCTGCCGTTTCATCCCAATGCTTTAACCTTTTTAATCGAATGGCATAATGGCGAATCAATGGCAGATACCTACTACTCGGTAGGCGGAGGCTTTGTAGTTAAAGAAGGCGAATCAAAAATGCACAGCAATTCGGTAGAACTTCCATTCCCTATTGATACGGCTTCGGATCTCATGCATTGGTGTATCAAAACAGGTTTATCGATTCCGGATATTGTGCTCGAAAACGAACAAGCCTGGCGACCTGAATCGCAAACCCGCGACATTATTTTGCAGATCTGGAAGGTGATGCAAGACTGTGTATACAAAGGAGCCCATACAGAAGGTGAATTACCCGGCGGACTCAATGTAAGTCGACGCGCAGCCCAGCTTAATAAACGCTTACTCAATAATAGCTCGTATACCAACTTTACAGAATGGGTTCAATGTATACAGGCTGGCGGCAATCATTTTCAATATATACTCGATTGGGTGAGTTGCTTTGCCTTGGCTGTAAACGAAGAAAACGCATCGTTTAGTCGCGTGGTTACAGCCCCCACCAATGGAGCTGCCGGCGTAATTCCGGCCGTATTGCATTACTTTCTCATCTTTTGTCATCAGGGCTCTAATCCCATTAACGAAGAAAAAATTATTCGCTTTATGTTATGTGCCTCCGAAATCGGAAGTCTATATAAAAAAGGAGCTACCATTTCGGCCGCTATGGGTGGCTGTCAAGCCGAAATTGGCGTTAGCAGTTCTATGGCCGCCGCCGCCTTATGCGAAGGCCTGGGAGGTACCACCAATCAAGTAATTATGGCTGCCGAAATTGCCATGGAGCATCACCTAGGCTTAACCTGCGACCCCGTAGGTGGCTTGGTACAAATCCCTTGTATCGAACGCAATACCATGGGGGCTATTAAGGCCATTACGGCCGCACAACTTGCCTTACAAGGCAATCCTTATAACGCCAAGGTTAGTTTAGATGCGGTAATTAAAACGATGTGGCAAACAGCACTAGATATGAATCATAAATACAAAGAAACAAGTGATGGAGGACTAGCCATTCATATTCCCCTGAGCTTACCCGAATGTTGATATTCTCTCAAAGCGATTTTCGCTGTTGACGAATCAGAAAAATCCTTGCTATATGTCTATTAAAAAAACAATGCCCGAGCTCGAACGCTTATCTGCCGAAGCTTTTGTGTCGAGCCAAAAAATTCCCATTATTGTTGTGCTCGACGAAGTGCGTAGCATGAACAATGTTGGCTCTGTTTTTCGGACTGCCGATGCCTTTCGAATTGAAGGTATCTATCTATGCGGTTATACTCCTACACCTCCACATCGCGACATTCAAAAAACGGCTCTGGGCGCCACCGAAACGGTGATGTGGAAACACTTTGCCACCACCGATGAGGCAATTGCATCTTTACAATCCTCAGGATACACCATCTTATGTGCCGAACAAACTCATGGCAGTATTCCTCTCCATACCTATCCCTTCGAAACACAAAAGGCCTATGCCATCGTAATGGGTAATGAAGTGAATGGAGTGCAAGA
>JBEISB010000067.1:0-10751 GCA_040375635.1 Chitinophagaceae bacterium
AGCTCCGCAAACTCTGCGTGCTATATAGTAACCAATAATTTAGATTCCTGCTCTGCGATCTTTGCGTGATTACCTATTTACGCAAAGTGCGCGAAGGTTTAGGCAAAGTGTTAATATGCCCTCACAAAATTTCATAAAAGGCATTCTCTTTGCTACAAATTATTTACAATTCGATGGATACCGTTTTTCAAAATCACATTATTAAAGTTAATTAGCAGCGCTAGCTTCTTTCCTGAAAGCTTTAAATATGTCAAGGTTTGCGCATAATGAACTGGTGCTAAATTTTCAACTGATTTAATTTCTATTATCAGTTTATCTTCTACCACTAAATCAGCTCGAAACCCGACATCGTGTTTGATTTCCTTATACCTTACGGGTATAGAAACTTGGCGTTTAACATGAAATCCAACTTCTTCTAATTCATAAGCTAATGAAACTTCATAGACAGATTCTAATAATCCAGGTCCTAGTGCTTTATGAATATCTATAGCACAGCCAATGACATGAGAAGAAAGAATATTCTCGATTTTATTATTCATAGTTCAGATGGTTAGTCTAATCCGAAAGTAAGAATAATTTCATTAATTATTTCGCATTCACAACAAATCGATATCTATACGTTGCCTTGATGCAATTTATTATTCGTATTCTTTGCGCAAGATTTTAATATCTCCTATCAATTGTTGTACCGATCCATTGTCAATACCATCATACAAACCTCTTACATGCTTTTCTTTATCCACAAGCACAAAATATTTCGTATGAATAAAGTCGGGTAATACATCTTTCTTAGTTGTATCATCAACAGCGGCCACTAAATAACTATTGATAGCCATATCATATAATTTATGTCTGTCGCCAGTCAAAAAATTCCATTGTTCAGGGTCGGCATCATACGATTGGGCATAGCGTTTTAATTGCGCTGCGGTATCCGTTTGCGGATTTACGGTATGAGAAAGAAAAGCAATATCATGCTGCCCCCTAAACTGAGCATATACCTTAGACATATGTTCGTTTAACTTCGGGCATATTCCTTTACAAGTAGTAAAAAAGTACTCAACGACATAAATCTTCCCTTCCATATCCTGATTGGTAAAAACCTTGCCATCCTGATTGATAAACGTAAATGTATCTACCTTATGCCCTGGATTACCAAAATAACCAAGTCGCTTTGGAACACTGAGCATTGCTTCGTAATAATAGGCTAAAAAACCTACGCCCAATAACATAAAAAAGGTAACGAGAATAATGGTGGTTTTTGTTCTGGAGTTCATTGCGGACAAAGGTAGCAAATCGATATACACAAAATACAAGTATGCATCGTAAGGGCTAACTATATTTGCCTTATGAGTATTCCTTATTTCTATGAGACTATCGAAAACATAGAGGCCGGCGTCTTAAGCGAAGAGTCGGCCCATCATGCTCTGCATGTTTTACGAATGAAAATTGGTCAAGCGCTTTGTATGACTAATGGAAAGGGCTTATTGGCTCAAGCAACAATACAAGATATTGGCAAAAAATCTTGTCATATTCAATTAACCTCTTCACAAACTGTTACACCCCAAAACTCTCATCTTACTATTGCCGTTGCCTTTACAAAAAATCCGTCTCGTATGGAATGGTTTCTCGAAAAGGCTACCGAAATGGGCTTATCCCGTATCATTCCACTGGTTACAAAACGCAGCGAAAAAATACATACGCGTCGCGATCGATTCGAAAAAATTATGATTTCGGCAATGCTACAATCTCAACAATGTTTTCTTCCGGAATTAAGCGAACCTCTTACTCTCGATAAATTACTCCACGAGCCTTTTGATGTGCGATGTATTGCTCATTGCTTATCAGATCAGAAACGGCAATTTTGGAAGGATGAAATTGAAGGCGGTAAAAAAAACATAATTCTCATTGGGCCCGAAGGCGATTTCACAGAAGAAGAGATACATTTGTGCCTGCAGCATAATTACCATCCCGTTTCATTGGGGCATAATCGCCTGCGAACCGAAACGGCTGCCTTGTATGCCTGCAGCGTATTTCAATCACAAACCGAAACATATGTTTAAAAATATTTCCTTTTCTTTTATCCTTCTGATATCTGTTTTTTCTACCTCTTCTGTTCAAGCTCAGAAAATGAAGTTAGGCTTGTTAGTATACAATGGTGGGGGCGATTGGTATGCCAATCCTACAGCACTAAAAAATTTAGCCCGTTTTTGCAATGATAATTTAGGCACTCGATTCGAAGCACAAGAAGGTCAGGTTGAGGTTGGGAGTCGTGAATTATTTAATTACCCCATTGTATTTGCCACTGGCCACGGTCGTATCATGTTTAATGATGTAGAAGCTCAAAATTTAAGATCCTATCTTACGGGTGGCGGCTTTTTACATGTAGATGATAACTACGGATTAGATAAATACATTCGTCCGGCCATGAAAAAAGTTTTTCCCGAACTCGATTTCGTTGAATTGCCTTTTTCGCATCCTATTTATCATCAGAAGTTCGATTTCGCCAATGGTTTGCCTAAGGTTCATGAACATGATAACAAAGCACCCAAAGGATGGGCCCTAATCTATCAGGGACGCGTTGTATGTTTCTACTCTTACGAAACAGACTTAAACGATGGATGGGAGGATCCGGAGGTGCATAAAGATCCGGAAGAAAAAAGGCAGCAAGCCTTACGCATGGGTGCCAATTTGGTGCAGTATGCCTTCATGAATTTGTAAGACTAAAATATCATTACTGAATATCATCTATCTTAGGCTCATGCAATTCGACGGGTTTTTTGCTGCGTTTCCGTAATTGCATATTCAACATCTCTACGGCAAACGAAAAAGCCATGGAGAAGTAGACATAATTTTTTAGATGTAAAGCGTGAGCCTTTTCTGCATCCCAACCTTCTATCAATAATACTACGCCAATCATTACCAGAAACGATAAGGCCAACATTTTTACAGTCGGATGTTTTTCTACGAAATGAGCAATCTTACCCGAAAATAAAAACATAACAATCATCGCCAATATTACGGCTGCTATCATGACTTCTACATGCTGCGCCATACCTACTGCGGTAATAATACTATCGAACGAAAACACCATATCTACCAGCATCATTTGCACAACAATTTTCATTAACGAACCTCCCTTTTTATCGGAAATTCCTCCGATATGTTCTTCCCCTTCTAATTTCTGATGAATTTCTCCTACGGTCTTCACTAATAGAAATAATCCACCGCCCAGCATGATTAATCCACGCAGATTAAATCCTTTTCCGAATAAACGAAACAACTCTTGGTCACCATGTTTTACCAGCCAACTCAAACTCAATAGCAATAAAACACGAACTAGCATTCCGCTAAACATCCAAATTTTTCGTGCTGCTTTTTGTCGTTCTTCATCAAGACGACCCATGATGATGGAAACAAAAATTACATTATCGACACCCAATACAATTTCTAATATTGTTAGGGTAAGCAAACTAATCCAAGCGTCGGCATTGAATAAATAATCCATATTAATTATTGAGGAGAGATTTACAAATCTTTTTTACTATGCCAGGACCTTCATATATAAAACCAGTATATACTTGAACTAAACTCGCTCCTGCCTCGATTTTTTCTTGAGCGTCCTCTCCATTAAAAATTCCACCAACGGCAATTATTGGAATTTGGCCCTGAGTTTTTTGACTGATATAACGAATGATTTCGGTACTTCGTTGCTTTAAGGGTTTTCCACTAAGGCCACCAGATCCTGTATGTTCTATCTTCTCTTTATCAGCTGTCATAGTGCCTCGATCGATTGTTGTGTTAGTGGCCACTATCCCACTTAGTCTTGTGTCGCGTACAATATCAATCACATCATCTAACTGCGTATCACTAAGATCAGGCGCAATTTTTAATAATATAGGTTTGGGTTTCGGATAACCCATATTTACATTTTGTAACTGCATCAACAAATCGTGCAAAGGTTTTTTCTCTTGTAATTCTCTTAGGTTGGGTGTATTTGGACTACTCACATTCACCACAAAATAATCGACTACGTCAAATAGTTTTTTAAAGCAATACTCATAGTCTTTGATGGCCTCCTCATTGGGTGTGCTTTTATTTTTTCCGATATTGCCTCCAATAATCACATCGGTCTTACGATTCTTTAATCGAGTTACAGCAGCATCTACACCTTGATTATTAAATCCCATCCGATTAATAATCGCCGAATCTTCTGGAAATCGAAACAAGCGAGGTTTATCATTACCCTCTTGTGGTTTCGGGGTAAGCGTACCGATTTCAATAAATCCAAACCCCAAACAAGAAAGCTCGTCAATAAACATAGCATCCTTATCAAATCCTGCGGCCAAGCCTACTGGATTTTTAAAGGTAAGTCCAAAAACATTTCTTTCGAGATCAGGATGCTTTAAACAAAAATTGCTTTCGAGATAACGTTTCCCAAAACCTAAATTATAAGCTTTGTGCAACCAATTCATCACTTTATAATGGGCTTGTTCCGGATCGTATTGGAAAAGCAGTTTCTTTACGAGATTATACATGCGCTTGATGATTAGTTAGCGAGCACTTCGGCAAGTTTTTGACGTAATGCTTCGCCACGTAAATTGCTGGCAACAATATTTCCTTGCGGGTCTATGAGAAAATTAGTCGGAATGCTCTCTACTTGATAATTGCGGGCCACTGCACTTTCCCAACCTTTCAGTTCACTTACTTGCAGCCAATTTAGTCCATCTTCGGCAATCGCCTCTTTCCACTTCGCCTTATCGGTATCGAGCGATACGCCCAATATGACAAAGTTCTTGGTATTGAATTGTTTCCAAGCGGCCACAACATTCGGGTTTTCGGCACGACAAGGTCCGCACCACGATGCCCAAAAATCAAGCAATACGTACTTTCCTTGTAAACTGCTGAGAGAGATTGTTTTTCCATCAGGGGTTTCAGCACTAAAATCAGGAGCTTTTTGTGTTTGTGTGGGCGACACAGCTGGTTCTGGTGTCGAATGACTTGTCATTTTTTCTACAAAAGCCTTAGCCAATTTCGAATCCGGAAAACGTTTCGATAATCCATTATAGAAACTATTGAGATAGTCCCCTTGCATATTTGCATTAATGATGTTGGCCGAGAAAAGAGCACTGGCAACACTTTGCGTGGTATCGCTGAATTTCTTTACATACTCAAAAAATCTACGGTTAATATTACGCATATCTTGCTCTGCACCCAGGCGTAGTGAATCTCTCTCAGGATGAGCTTTTATCGAGTCGAGTATCATTTGCATGGTGCTGATGTCTTTGATGTTCTCACGAAGGTTCACTAAAAAACTTTTCAAAATCAAACTGCTTTGAGAACCTTCTACCCGATAGTCTTCTAATTTGTTCCAATCGCCACTAATTACCGATTGATCGCCCTTGTTTAAGGCCAGCAAAATGTATTTTCCTTGCATAAACTTGAGTCGGTATAAACCCTCTTCCGTTATTTTGGCCGATATATCAAAGCTTCCATCTGATTTCGTAAGACCCGAATCTACCAACACATTACCATCAACGGCGAGTTCTTCGAGTCGATAAGCCTGAACAGGCATATTGCTGATTTTACCTTTTACGCGAAAGCCCTTATTGCAAGCGGCAAAAAGAAGGAGCAGGGTTGCGGCCATGAGCCATGATATACTTTTTTGCATGGTGGCAAAAGTACATTAAAAATAGAAAGACAAACGGCCGTAAGCTATGTGGTGGGGTAATAGCGTTTTCGCAACCAAAATGCTGCTCTCACCAATAAGATTAATGCCGGTACTTCTACCAAGGGACCAATAACTCCCGCAAAGGCTTGTCCACTATTGAGACCAAATACTCCAATAGCAACGGCAATGGCTAATTCAAAATTATTACCCGAAGCAGTAAACGATACCGCTGCATTCTCTGCGTAATTGGCACCAGCCAGCTTGGCGGCAAAAAAGGTAATAAAAAACATAATCGCAAAGTATAATACCAATGGTATCGCTATGCGTATTACATCGGCCGGGATATGTAACATCATTTCGCCTTTTAAGCTAAACATTACCACGATAGTAAACAATAAAGCTATTAAGGTTATCGGTGAGATACGGGGCAGGTATTTTTGGGTAAACCACGCTTCTCCTTTTAGTGCGATTAATGCATACCTGCTAATTACCCCAGCTGCAAAGGGGATGCCCAAGTAAATACCCACAGTGCTGGCAATTTGCCACATGCTAATATCAATTTGTACACCCTTTAATCCAACAAAGGGTAAGAGAATATGTAAATAAAACCAAGCATAGATACTAAAGAAAAACACCTGCATCAAACTATTTACACCTACCAAACCGGCAATGTATTCGCGATTTCCTTCTGCGAGCTCATTCCATACAATAACCATGGCAATGCATGGCGCAATACCAATTAATATCAATCCGCTCATATACTCGGGCTTATCGTGCAGAAATAATACAGCCAAACTAAACATAAGCAGAGGGCCTATTATCCAGGTAATAAACATCGAGATAGAAAAGAGACGCAGGTTGCTAAATAAGGCCGGAATTTTTTCGAAGCGAACTTTGGTCAAGGGTGGATACATCATTAATATTAATCCTATGGCCAAAGGGATATTGGTTGTCCCCGACGAAAATGCTTGTATGGTATTGGGTACCGACGGAAAAAGAAATCCGATAGCAACACCTAAAAACATAGCTAAAAATATCCATAGGGTAAGATAGCGATCGAAAAAGCTTAATTTTTTTCGGCCAATCGTTGGGTTACATGCCGATGGATGGGCGGTTTCAGGAGAAGGTACTGGCATAGTATTCGGTAGGTATATGTTGGTGAGTAAACTGTGTTAGGTATTCACGAATGAGTACACGAACCCTAGCAAATGCTAATTGCACCTCTATTTCGGAACCTATTGCTTTTGCCGGATCTGGAAAATTATGATGCAGCTTGATGGCATGTGCCGGAAATACTGGACAATTTTCGCTGGCATGATCACATACGGTAATCACAAAGTCGAATGGAATACTCAGATATTCCTCGATATGATTGGAGGTATGATGCGAAATGTCGATGCCAATTTGATGCATAGTTTCGATTGCCCTCGCATTAACTCCATGCGTTTCTATGCCGGCACTGTAAACATTTACAAAATCAGACTGGGTAAAATGTTGTAGAAAGCCATGGGCAATCTGACTGCGGCAACTATTGCCCGTGCAAAGAATTAAGATATTCATACCTGTTGTTTTCTTTAATACTTTTTTACTTCATTATTGTTGTGATAACGAATCTCTTCAATATCGATCTTGTTGCGTAATCCTCTGATACAGTCTTGTCAATGCGCTTGACTCCTCATCCTCAACTAACAACATGTTCCCCCGGGTGTGCAGCATGAGGAAGTGTTGTCGCCAATCAATTCTGTTAAGGGCCTTTTCATCTTTTCGGGCGGAATACCACAATGGTCTTTGGCCAAACAATCCGTAAAACGGGGCGTGAGCCGGAGATGTGCTCCATATATCTCCATCCCAAATTTACCTATCGTAGCTTGCTGATATTCTGCTTCCATTTCAGGATCAAGATGATCAAAAAGAGAATCCGATTGTTGGATGATGCCTGCAAGCTTGTTGGCCGTGAGTCTGTGTTCGGTATCTCCTGCCACCCAGATTTGCAAAGATGCCGCATGTTCTTTGCGTACGGTTCCACCACAATCGATATAATGTTTTTGTATCAACCCAACTTCAGTAATATGAAAATGGGCAGGCACCCGACTCCCATCGGGTAATTCAATTTGCAAGTCAGGGTTATGGCTGAGAAATTGCTTGAGTTCGGAAAGTTTCATGATTCTGGGTTTTAAAGATTAACAGCATTGTTTCGCTTGCAGCATTCCTGCTGTTTGTTGAAAGTATTGTATAAAGTAATGTAATACCTCCTCATCTACACAATAGCAAATGGCATTGCCTTCTATACTTCCTTTAATGAGACCGGCCAATTTTAATTCGCGTAGATGCTGTGATACCGTGGCTTGTGCTAAGGGCAATTCGTTGACGATATCACCGCAAATACAACTATCCGCATGGAGTAAGTATTCGATAATTGCTATGCGCGCCGGATGCCCCAAGGCCTTGGCTATGGCGGCAATTTGGTTTTGTTGCTGACTAAAATATTCGGTTTTACTAGCTCCCATGATTTGTATATTGCAATATTACGATAAAGAACGAAAAAAACCCATACTGAAAGAATTTTTCAATAAGGGTTATTCATTTGAGCAGGGGAGAGGACTTCGGCAACAGCAAATTCCTATTCCTCTACCCACTCAAGATTATGTATCAAACCGTATGTCCTTTCTCCACAACACTGTGCGCATAGCGTCTAACCTCCACGATAATTCAATCACCATCAACATTTCGTTTCGTTATCATCATCTTTTTGATTATCCAACAACGAAAAATAATCGTCAACTCTATTCTCATTCATAGCTACCTTATAGCTATACATCCTTCTAGCATGCATATCTTGGGTAAACATATCCTTAACTCCTTTTTCATCGGGGGCAAAGGCTAACCTATTAGAAATCGATAAACGTTCTGCAAATACATTCACATCATGATTGGCTCCTATATAGGTGAAGGTCCATTGCTTTTCTTTCAATTCTTCAACCATGGCCTTGATTTGGGCCCCTTCAAATTCTTGCGATGCATTCTCTTCACCATCGGTTAATATGGTTACCAACACATGAGAATTGTCTACCGATTGGATAAGATTTCGTTGGTGATTAATGGCTATTCCCATAGCATCATAGAGTGGGGTGCTCTCATCGGGTCGGTACAAAGTATCATCGATTTTCGTCAACAAATCCACCGACTTATTATCTAGAAGTAACTTAGTCCCTGTTGAATTAAACGTAAATAAGCTAATCCGATGCTCCTGATCGGGAAATTCTTTAGCGACAGACTGAATCGTTTGCACCACTTCATTAAACCCACTGATGATATCGCGCTTAATGGAGCTCATTGAGCCACTCTCATCAAGAATTATCAAGTTAAAAACCTTTTGTTTGCTACTTGGGTGTTGATTTTCCATGATTTTGTTTTTTAAAGGTGAGGTTTCAGATATGACCGCAAAGGTGTATCCCAAGGTACCTACCCAGTTTACACAGTACGATTTTATTTTCTGCATGCCTTCTGAATCAGTACGTCCTTACCTGATTAAAGATTGATAATCAATACTCATTCACAGCATGTGGAAAGCGCAGCTAAGCTCAAGGGTGGGTTTGAGAAAAAAGCGTCTATATTTGTGGCCAATTAAATTACATAGTATGAAGTTCATCGTATCGTCGGGTTTGTTGCTAAAAAATCTGCAAAGCATTAGTGGTATTATTAGTACTAACAACGTGTTGCCTATTCTCGAAGACTTTTTATTTGTGCTAGAGAAAGACAAACTGACCATCGTGAGCACGGACCTCGAAACCATGATGAAAGTAAGTATCCATGTGCAGTCTAAAGAAGAAGGCAGCATCTGCGTACAAGCTAAAGTCTTGCTCGAATACTTGAAAAACCTGCCCGAACAACCCATCACTTTCGATATGAATGTGCGCGATTTTGGCATCGACATCACCAGCGAACAAGGGAAATATAAAGTGGTGGGCGAAGATCCAAAAAGCTTCCCTACCGAACCCAAAGCCGACGATACCAATAGCTTTACGATGCCTGCCGCCGAACTCAGCGATGGTATTGCGAAAGCCATCATTGCGGTTAGTTCCGACGATTTACGTCCAGCCATGAGCGGGGTTCTCTTCGAACTGGGCACTAATAATATTACCTTTGTGGCTACCGATGCGCACCGTTTGGTTCGTTGCATCAAAGCGGGTGTACAATGCCCAACCGAAGGCAAATTTATTGTTCCTAAAAAAGCATTAAGTCAACTTAAAAATAACCTTGGTCACAGCACGGAGGTAACGGTATCGTATAACGATAATCATCTTTTTGTACAAGGACAAGATCTGCACCTAAGCTGTCGCCTCATCGATGCTAAGTTTCCGGATTATAAAGTGGTTATCCCTGCCGATAATCCTTATAGTCTCATTTTAAACAAGGCCGATTTTGTGAGCGCCCTACGCCGCGTTAGTGTTTTCGCCAATAAAACAACCAATCAGGTTGTTCTCGATATCGTGGGTAATAACCTTCACTTGTATGCTCAAGATGTTGATTTCTCTTTCGAAGGTAACGAGCAACTCAACTGCCAGTATAACGGCGAAGACATGAAAATTGCTTTCAACGCAAAACTATTACTCGAACTGATTTTAGTTACCGAAGGCGACGAAGTGCTGTTCGAACTTAGTACCCCAACTCGCGCCGGACTCGTAAAGCCTGTCGAGAAAAAAGAAAACGAAGATCTCCTCATGCTCCTTATGCCGCTCATGATTGGCGTATAGTATTACCTACTTCTCTTTTTCTTGGGCAGCTTTTCCCGCTGTACGCTATAGTCCCTCCTGCGTCGGGCGCTAAACGCTGCCATCGGGGCTGCAGGGTTTCGTAACCTACACTACGAAGGTGCTTGTAATGACTTACGATTTACTTATTTCCCAATAAGCTCGAATAACGCGTCGGATTACTCAACACACTCATGGCTTCTTTTACATCTTCGTCATCCTGTAATTGGTTCTCGTAACGTCCACGCGAAAAATAATAGCGAGTTACAATCCCATCTTGTAACTGACGAATAATTTCTTTTTTATTCTTCATCAAGTCTTGCGTTTTATCG
>JBEISB010000060.1:0-11037 GCA_040375635.1 Chitinophagaceae bacterium
CCGGCTCAGCGCGTGCAAGAGATGCTTGAGCAAACCGGACTCAGTACCGAGATGAACAAAATCAGAGGTGCCTTGTCGAAAGGATATCAACCAAGGTAAGCTATAGCGCACGCCATGTTAAATAATCCAGAAGTTGTGAATTTGGATGAGCCCACATCGGGTCTCGATCCGAATCAAATTGTTGAAATCCGCGATTTGATTCGAGAGTTTGGTAAGGAGAAGACCGTGATTCTGTCTACCCATATTATGCAAGAGGTAGAAGCAATGTGCGATCGCGTGTTGATTATTTTTAAAGGAAGAATTGTGGCCGACGATACCTTGGTCTCCTTGCAGGCTAAACATCCTCAACAATCTCTCGAAGAAATCTTTCGTAGTCTCACACATACTGCCTTACCACCAACGAAAGAACAGTAAGTCTTTAATCATTTACCTGAAACAATATGGGTAAGGTATAGTATGAGGAAACGGCCTTTCCTTTTATCTTGGCAGGGGCCCATTTTTTCATATTTCTAATCACTCGCACTGCTTCACTATCTAGAGATGGACTTAGACTACGTTTTACTTCGTAATGACAAAGCTTTCCATCGGCACATACTTCAAATGAAACCACGACACGACCTTCAATTCTCTTGTCTTTTGCATCGTTAGGGTAATGCAGGTTGTTGATAAAATAGTTCATCAAACTGTCTTCTCCGCCCGGATAAGAAGCCATTTCTTCGGGGTCAGAAAAAATAAGACTCTCTTGCTGAGTTACTGGCTCTATGACTTGGTTTATATCGAGTGGAGGGTTAAGTGCGATTGGTTTTTCTTTTGCAGCCAGCGGTACTTTTTGCTTAGGTGGGGCAGATGGTCTTTTTTTTGTTTGGGTTTTTGTCTTAGTTTGTTCCGTCTTATTTACTTGTTTTTGTGCAACAGAAAATGCGGTGAGTAGCAAAAGCAAACAGAGGCAAGGAATTTTTTTCATCAACAAATTACTATGAACGCTTAGGTGTAAATTTTTTCTATTGCAACTTCTACCATTTCTTTCGAACCGATAAGGATGGGTACTCGTTGATGCAATTCTTCGGGTTGGATATCGAGTATATTTTCTGTACCGGTAGAGCCTATGCCTCCTGCCATTTCGATGATATAACTCATCGGATTACATTCGTATAACAAACGCAATTTTCCTCTCGCATTTTTGCGATCTTCGGGGTACATAAAAATGCCGCCTTTAATTAAGGTGCGATGTAAATCGGCCACCATACTGCCAATATAACGATGCGAGTATGGTCTGGCTTCTTCTTTGTTTTCTTCCATACACCACGATAAATACGCTTGCATTTTTTCGCTGAGCTTCGCTGTATTGCCTTGGTTGATGGAGTAGATTTTACCTTGATTCGGGCAACGCATGTCTTTGTGTGAAAGACAAAATTCACCAATGCTTTGTTCTAAAGTAAATCCATTTACGCCTAAACGCGATGCATAGACCATCATAGTGCTAGATCCATAAATCACATATCCAGCGGCCATGATGTTTCGTCCTTTTTGCAAGAAATCTTTTTCGTTACAAGGCTTCCCTAATTCACTCACTCGTTTGTAGATACAAAAGATAGTGCCTATAGAAGCATTTACATCAATATTAGAAGAGCCATCGAGAGGATCAAACATCACGACATATTTCGAATTCATCGAATGCTCTTCGGTAAAGGCCACAATCTCATCATTTTCTTCCGAGGCAATACCGGCACAATCGGCACTGTTGCGTAAAATATTAATCAGCACTTCGTTGGCAAACACATCGAGTTTCATTTGCTCTTCGCCCTGCACATTTACTTGTCCTTGCGCCCCGAGAATATCGGTGAGCCCTGCTTTATTTACTTGTTTATGAATAAGCTTACAAGCTAATCCGATATCGCGAAGCAAGGTAGAAAGTTCGCCGGTAGAATGACTGAATTGTCTTGTCTGGAAGAAGGTAAACTCATCCAGCGTCATGAGATGTCTATTAGGATTCATGTCGCAAAAGTAAGTCGGCAGAAAGGGAAATCAAAACATAGGGTTCTTGAATTCGTTTAGTGCATTCTGTCGCCCCGAAGTTCTAGATTCGAGAGAATTTCTTTTTCGGCGGCTAAAAATTCTTTCCAACGGTTATTGACTTTCTCTTCGTCGCAATACGTTTTGGCTAAATCAAGAAATAGGCGATAATGACCAGCTTCGGAAATCATAAATTTTCGATAGAACTCTTTCATATAGGGGTCTTCAAGACCTTCGCTTAATAAACGAAATCGTTCGCAGCTGCGGGCTTCAATCAATCCAAAAATCAATAATCGATCTAGTAGTCGATCATCAGGATGTCCGCCTTTGGTTTCGAGTTGGTTTAGCGCATTTACGTAATCGTCTTTACGTTGAGCCCCCAAATTGAGTTTCCGTTTTCTGATTTCAGACAATACCATACGAAAATGCCCCCATTCTTCGGTTACAATAGGCGACAATTCTTCTACTAATCGGGTATGTTGTGGATATTTTTGGATGAGACTAATACAATGACTGGCTGCTTTTTGTTCGCAGTAGGCGTGGTCGCTTAATATTTCTTCTAGTGAAATTTCTGCCAGATTTACCCAACGCGGGTCGGTTGGTAGTTTAAGTCCGAGTATCGTATTTTCTGAAGTGCTCATAAAAGTAAAAAGAAGTGCAAATTACCATAATCTCTTCATAAAGAGGCTATATCAAAAGTCAAGAGATATTTAGTAGACTAAGGATTTGTTCATCCTATTTTGGATTTCCTTCCTATGCATAATCTTCTTTCACAAAAGACAGAAATATAATACGCATTTCTGTGCTGGAGGCTAATTCAATCTTGATTATGAAAAATCTGGCAACTCCATAATTAATATTTCAGCATCGGTACTCAGTGATTTAATAGTAAAGGATGAGCTGTTTTTTAGTCCCATACCATCACGGCGTTCTAATCTTTGTCCTTGAACTTCCATTTCTCCTTCTAGTAAAAACACATACACAACATTCTCCTTCTTGTGAAGGGTATAGGTAGTCTCTTGCGCTTGATCAAAACGACCGATAGAAAACCAGGCATCTTGATGTATCCAGGTTCCTTCGTCATTAGGGTTGGGCGATACAATTTGCTGTAATCGATTGTGCCTATCTTCGGGTTTCGTCGAAATTTGACCATATCGCGGTGTTACGTTACGTTCTCTTGGAAATACCCAAATCTGTAAAAATTTCACTTCCCGATCTTTATTCTTATTGTATTCGCTATGCATAATGCCTGTACCGGCACTCATCACCTGAATATCACCATGCTTGATTACCGTAGTATTTCCCATACTGTCGCGATGTTCGAGGTCGCCACTCAGTGGAATGCTTATAATTTCCATATTCTCATGCGGGTGAGAACCGAAACCCATGCCGGGGGCAACGGTATCATCATTTAATACCCGCAAGGCTCCAAAATGAATGCGTTCGGGATGATGATATTGGGCGAAACTAAATGTATGATACGAGTTTAGCCAACCATGATTAGCATGTCCACGGCTATCGGCTTTATGAACGATGATATTAGACATAAAATTAAGTTTACAGTAATTAGTTAGATCGGGATGAAAGTCTAAGCAAAGCTTTGGCTATAAAATCATCTTCTCTCATCATTTCTTGAAAGCGACCCTTTTCGCCAAACTGAAGTCGTGAAAATTGGATGCGAATTTGATTTTCTATTTCTCGAGCAGTCCTCGGGTCATCGAGCAATACCCCAGATAGTCCGGCCGCTTTTATATACTGTCTGAGCGCAGCTAATAGGCCAGGCGCTAGCGTAAAATGAAGGGAAAAATCATTGGCTGTTTGATATTGCTGCAGCGCTTTTGGATGAAAAAATAAATAACGAAATGCAAACGTTTCGGCAATATGCTGAAAGTAAAAATCTTCTAAGTGAACATTATAAGTGGTATCTAAGGGCACGAACTCATCGGGAGTGATACCTTGTTCTCCGTATACTTTTCGTTGTTGTGCTGTATAAAATATTTTTTGATTGTGTCTTGCACTATCCTCCTTTTGCAATTCTCCTTGCTGGTAGCGATCGATAATGTCTAGCTTATACTTTTCTTTTCCTTCGGCATATGATTTTTGAATACATCGTCCACTGGGTAAATAATAACGGGCAGTGGTAATCCGTATGGCCGAGTGATCGGGTAATTCGAATTGCTCTTGCACTAATCCTTTCCCAAAACTTCGCCGACCCATGATGATGGCCCTGTCGAAATCTTGTAACGCACCGGCTAAGATTTCGCTAGCCGATGCAGAGCTCTCGTTAATGAATACGCAGAGTTTTCCGGATTCGAATAATCCCTTTTCATGTGAAACTATACTATCCCTTTTGTTTTTACCACGGGTACTCACTAAGGTATGTTCTCCTGCGATGAACTCATCGGCAATTGCGGCCGCAGCATCCATATATCCTCCGGGATTATCGCGCACATCGACAATCAATTGCTTCATGCCTTGTCTTTGTAAATCTTGCAGTGCTTCACGAAACTCATCATGTGTAGTCTCGCTAAACATATCAATTTTTACATATCCGGTTTGGGCATCAGCCATATACCAAGCAGGCACACTTCGTAAAGGAACCTCTCCGCGTTTGATATCGATGAGGGTATTTTTGCCATCAGGATGCCTGAGCGTGAGATGAGCATAGGTGTTTATTTGTCCTTTGATTCTGCGAATAATCTCATCATCTTCCATTTTTTTTCCGGCGACAAGACTATCATCAATCTTTAGAATTTGATCGCCTGGGTGAATGTTTAGATGTTCGGAAGGACCACCTTTGATGATAGAGGCAACCATCACGGTATCGTTAGCGATAAAAAATTCAACCCCGATTCCAAAAAAACTGCCTTCTAATTCTTCATTAGCACGCACAACATCCTTAGCTGGTATGTATACGGTATGAGGATCGAGATGCTGTAAGATACCTTGGATGCCACTTTGATACAAGGCAGATTCATCGAGGGTATCAACATAATTGCCACGGATTAGAGCAATCAGAGCATCTAAACTCGTTTGCTTATCAGAAGCATGATGCAACCTAATTTGGGTATTGGCTAATCTAAAACCGAAAAACATCCCTAGTATCAATACCAAGGCAAACAACAAGGGCTGCCAAATCTGGCGAATCGGTGTTACGGCCAAGGGGAAGTGGATTAAGGACTAACCTTGATGGTTTTGGTAATGACGCTGGCTTTTGTGTTATAATTCAAAAGGGTCATGTCTTCATCTCCAACGGCCAAGGCAACTACATAATCACCAGCAGCGGTAACAACAACTTTCTGATGACGGTTGGTACTGTCAACTAAAGCACCGCCAGGATAAAATCCATTTGTGTTTAACCAAATAAACTTAGCGTAATTCTCCGAACAGTTAAGTAAGTATAAGGTGTCATTAACTTTCGGGGGTCTCTTTCGAAAACGTAAAACAAGCTTTTACGGGTCCTGTTTTTTTGCAAGATGAAAAACAGAATAACGAAGTAACAGCAGCGAAGAGAAGGACAAATCGTGACATATCGGTTTGCTTTAATTGCGGACTAAAGTAATCGTTTTTTCGGGAATCCAAAAATGAATTTATAGGATCAGCAATTGCTTCGAACGAAGTTGAGTATTATCAACCCGAAAACAATGCACAACACCTTTCAAATCTTGCAGGTGACGCAACAAAAGCGTGCAGCGGTCCTCCAAGCCATGTCCAGCACGAATAAGCCAGAAGAAATCAATATTCTTGGCTTCCTCCATCATATAATTTGTCCCTTTACGATGGGTATACAGCACATGCGAAATTAGGGTATCGGGTTCTTGATACTCATACACTTCATACACTTTTTCATGCCAATGAATTTCGTATTCGTGTTTACGGGCAAACTGATAATCAAAGGCCTGATTAAGGGTCCATGCCATTCGATACGAGGGGTAAGGACAAACAATGCCCATCATGAGAGTATCTTCAAAAAACTCTTCTTCGAGCATCGATTGATCAAGAATCTTTTTCCCCGCTTTGTTAGTATTTATTCGGGTAGCCATAGCAATTCTTTGAAATGAACAATTTTATCATCTTTTATTACAACCCCTTCGGCCTCTAACAATTCTTGCATGCGAGTAGGGGTTTCGAAATGATGTTTCCCCGTAAGCATGCCGTTTCGGTTTACAACCCTATGTGCCGGTACCTTGAGCGAAGATGTATGCGAGGCATTCATGGCCCAGCCAACCATTCGGGCTGTTAATCTTGTGCCCACTAATTCGGCCAATGCCCCATAGGTACTTACCCTGCCCGGTGGAATTCGACGCACGGCTTCGAATATAGTTTCCATCCAGTTTTCTTCTCGCGAATGAGACAAGTTAGGCATGAGGTTTCCGATTTTTTTGTTCGTTAAGGAGTCGTGCTTTTTTACTTTCGTCGATGACATTTTTGTAGTCAAAAGGACAATTTCGGCAACCACTTCCGCAACAATAGCCCCTTTGTAAAAGATAGTTTTCGGTAAATACAAACAGCCCATTTTCATTTACCAATACCTCGTCATCATCAAACAGCGGCTTCTTCTTCATCTTTTTTCTTTTTAGGAGGAACGATGATTGGAGCATCCGGCAATTGAAAACAAACATATCTTATCGTACGATGATCGGCTAGATGCTGGGTTTCGTAGTAGGTTAGAATGGATAAAGGGAAAGCCGGGGTACCGTCTTTATGCACATCCTCATTTAAAATCAATACCGGACATTGATGGTGTGCAATCATTTCTTTGGTAAAGTCGAATAGTTCTAACGAGTCGGTTTTTAAATGCATCTTTCCGCCTTTGATTAAAAGCGCTTGATACATCTTTAAAAACTTGTGATGCGTGAGTCTGTTTTTTGCTTTCGATTCGCGTAAAAAAGGATCAGGAAACGTAATCCAGATTTCAGCAACCTGCTGCGGATGAAAATAAGCCAAGATCTGCTCAATACGAATCCGTAAAAAGGCCACGTTTTTGATGTTCTCTTGCAAGGCTTTTCTGGCCCCGATATACATGCGGTTCCCCTTGATATCGATGCCAATAAAATTTTTATCCGGGAAGGCCTTCGCCATATTTACGGTATACTCTCCCTTGCCACACGCTAGTTCAAGAATAATCGGATTGTCGTTTCCGAAAACATCGCGCCATCGTTTGGCCATATTTTCTGGAAATTGGTACACGTTTTTAAATTCGTTGAGTTCTGCGAAACGCTTGAGTTTTTTTCCTTGCATGCTATTTACCGGTTTGTTTCTATTTACAAACGAGGCCAAAGGTAAATCATGTGGGGAAGCTTTTTAGATTTGCAGAGAGGATTCCTTTTTTTTCGTTGCGATTTCTGCGAAAAAGTATCCGCAATCCATCTTACCTTTGCCTCCTCAAATTCGAATTCATGTCAGAGTCTACAGAAACTATTATTAAACAAGTGGGTGATTCTATGGTAAAGGCTATCGCTCATCTTGAGTCCGAACTCCTAAAGGTGCGTGCCGGTAAAGCAACACCGAATATGGTAGACGGTATCGTTGTGGAATATTATGGATCGCCAACCCCTATTGCCCAGGTAGCGAATGTAACCGTAGCCGATGCCCGCACTTTAACGATACAACCTTACGAAAAAAATATGTTGGCTCTGATCGAGAGAGCAATCATGGCGGCAAATATTGGTATTACACCTCAAAATGATGGGGTGATTATTCGTTTGTTTTTACCGCCACTGACCGAGGAGCGTAGAAAAGAATTTGTGAAGCGTGTGATGGCTGAAGGTGAAAATGCGAAAATCGCCGTGCGTAATATTCGCCGCGATGGGATGGAGGATGTCAAGAAATTACAAAAAGACGGACTCAGTGAAGATATAGCCAAAGAAGCTGAAAATCGCATTCAGGGAATCACCGACAAAAAAATTGCCGAAGTCGATGTTCATTGCGGGGCCAAGGAAAAAGAATTGATGACTGTCTAATGCTCAACGCAATTCAGCAATACCTAAGCGATAATTGGCTATTGGCTATTTCGACTCCTTTCTACACTTTGTTGATTGCGCTGGAAGTATGGCTAAGTAATTATCAAAAGCGGCAGTTCTATACCCTAAAAGATACGCTGATTAACTTTTGGCTCAATATCGTAAATACGCTTATCGGGATAAGTGTAAAAGTGTTGGTGTTAGCTATATTATCGCGTTTTTTTACCTTTCATTTTCTGCAAATCGTGAATCCGTATTTGTATTGGGGCTTGCTGTTTTTAGGACTTGACTTGTGTTTTTACTTCGAGCATCGCAGCGAACATTATTGTCGGATATTATGGGCTGTTCATGTCACCCACCATTCTTCGCAAGAGTTTAATCTCACGACGGGCTTTCGCTCATCTGTATTCAGGCCTTTCGTGTCGTTCTGGTTTTTTATTCCTTTGGTTCTATTAGGGTTTAAACCGTTAGATATTTTGTTGATGGATGCGATATGCCAGATCTATGGCATCATGGTTCATACCCGATACATCCTACGTATGCCCGCTTGGTTCGAAGCGGTGATGGTAACGCCTGGTCATCATCGGGTACATCATGCTAGTAATACCGTGTATCTCGATAAAAATATGGGTATGGTCCTAATCCTTTGGGATAAGCTATTCGGAACTTTTCAACCCGAACTTCCGGAAGAGACGGTTGTGTATGGACTCACAAAAAATCCAACCTCACCCCATCATCCCATCGGAATTATCTTTCACGAATGGAAGTCGCTAATGCACGATTTGCGTAAGCCTGGAACTAACGTGACTGATAAAATAAAGTATATCTTAAATCCGCCGGGCTGGAGTCATGATGGGAGTACCCAAACCGCTAAAGAGATGCGGATGAACCTTAGCAAGCAGTAGGCTAATGGATTCCTATTTGTGCGTGTCGCGAATTTGGTAACAGGAAGTTCACATACTGAAATGCAGAATTCATCGTAGAATCTGGCTTTTCCGCCTTACATTTGCGGCCTTTGCTCAAAAAGAGCATCCTTATATACGACATGAATATCAGAAATATAGCCATCATTGCACACGTAGATCATGGAAAAACTACCTTGGTCGACAAAATTCTTCATCAGACAAATGTCTTTCGATCGAACCAAGAAACGGGCGATTTGATTATGGACAGCAACGATCTGGAACGCGAACGCGGAATTACGATCTTCTCTAAAAACGCCTCTGTTACTTACAAAGATGTAAAGATTAATGTAATCGATACCCCTGGACACAGTGACTTTGGCGGTGAAGTAGAACGCGTTTTAAAAATGGCCGACGGGGTGATCTTGTTAGTCGATGCCTTCGAAGGACCTATGCCGCAAACTCGATTTGTATTGCAGAAAGCCCTGGCCTTACATTTAAAACCGATTGTGGTAATCAATAAGGTAGATAAGGCAAACTGCCGTCCAGACGAAGTACATGATTCTGTTTTTGAATTGTTTTTCAATCTCGATGCCACCGAAGAGCAGCTGAATTTCCCCACTTTTTATGGTTCTGGAAAAAATGGCTGGTTCAATTCCGAAAATACACAGTGTGATGATATTACCCCATTATTGGATGGTATCTTACAATATGTTCCGGCTCCTAAAGTCAGCGAAGGGCCCCTTCAAATGCAAATTACCTCACTCGATTATTCTTCCTTTTTAGGACGTATCGCTGTTGGTCGCGTGGCCCGTGGTAAGATTTCAGAAGGAGAAAATATTTTGTTGATGCAAGCCGATGGTTCGCAAAAACGAAATAAGGTAAAAGAATTATACATCTTCGAATCGCTAGGGAAAAAGAAAGTATCCGAAGTAGTGGCCGGTGATATTTGCGCGGTTGTAGGATTAGAAGATTTTAATATTGGAGATACCATTGCTGATGCAGAACATCCCGAAGCCTTGGCTGTGATTGCAGTTGATGAACCCACAATGAATATGACCTTCAGTATCAATAACTCACCTTTCTTTGGTAAGGATGGTAAGTTTGTTACTAGCCGTCATCTTCGAGATCGACTCATGAAGGAGACAGAAAAAAATCTTGCCTTACGGGTTGAAGATACAGACAATGGAGATACATTTTTGGTTTACGGAAGAGGGATTCTACATTTAGGGGTATTAATCGAAACGATGCGTCGTGAAGGTTACGAATTAACGGTAGGTCAGCCACAGGTTATCGTAAAAAGTATTGATGGCGTTACCTGCGAACCTTATGAGATTCTAGTAATCGATGTACCGGAAGAATTAGCAAGTCGTGCTATCGATTTAGTAAGTCGACGCAAGGGCGAAATGTTAGTGATGGAAACGAAAGGAGAGATGCAGCACTTAGAATTTGAAATTCCTTCTCGCGGATTGATTGGGTTGCGTACTCAAATGCTTACCAATACCCAAGGAGAGGCTGTGATGGCTCATCGTTTTACGGATTACAAACCATGGAAAGGGGCTATCCCTGGCCGTAACAATGGGGTGCTAATCTCTAAGTTTAGCGGAACAACAACAGGCTATTCTATTGATAAATTACAAGATCGTGGCACCTTTGTGGTTGATCCAGGTGAGGATGTATACGCAGGACAAATTATCGCCGAGCATATAAAGCCAGGTGATTTATTAGTGAACGCAGTGGAAGGAAAAAAACTAACGAACCACCGTGCTAGTGGAAGTGATGACGCAACCCGGATTGCGCCTAAACGCCTGATGACCTTAGAAGAATGTATGGAGTATATCGAGTACGATGAGTGCATCGAGGTTACGCCAAACTTTATTCGTATGCGTAAAATTATTTTGAATGAAGACGATCGTAAGAAAAGTCAAAAGCAAGTGAATGCTGTAGCTTAATTTTTTACAAGAGATTATGAAAGACCGACCTGATTATGGGTCGGTTTTTTTATGCAACAAAGTGAACAAATCTATACTAAGACGAGGGAAAGATTGGGTATAAAAAAAGGCTGTTCCGAAGAACAGCCTTGCTTGAATTAGTTGCGAATTTTTTCTTAGTAACCGCCGGTATTTTCGGTTTTAGGACGAGCTTCGTTCACACGAAGG
>JBEISB010000176.1:0-4619 GCA_040375635.1 Chitinophagaceae bacterium
AGGATATTGACAGGCAACTCCGTCAACGCTCTTTAGATTTCGAAAAGTTATATCGAGGGGTTTCGCGTTTTATTATTGGATTGGCGAAAAAAATACTCATAGCCAATACAGTAGGTCAAGTAGCCGATCAGATTTTTAAGCTCAATCATACCGATATGTCTGGCTCATTGAGTTGGTTGGCCTTGTTGTGTTATACCTTACAAATCTATTACGACTTTTCGGGGTATTCGGATATGGCTATCGGATTAGCGAACCTATTCGGTTTCGAATTTCTCGAAAATTTTCGCTTCCCGTATGCGGCTACTTCTATCCAAGAATTTTGGCGACGATGGCATATTAGCTTGAGTACCTTTTTTAGAGATTACGTATATATCCCGCTGGGCGGCAACCAAAAAGGAATCTTCAGAACGTACTTACATTTATTGATTATTTTTTTTCTGACGGGCTTTTGGCACGGAGCAAGTTGGAATTTTTTAATCTGGGGAATCTTTCATGGTTTTTTTCTCATTATAGAACGAGCTGGATGGGCTAAGCAACTTAGTAAAATGCCGCTCCTCTTTTCGCATGGCTATACCCTATTTGTTGTAATGATTGCTTGGTTATTTTTTAGAATCGAGCCCATAGACGATATCGTTTTTTATCTTGAGAAATTGTTTTTCATCAACCGCGAATCTTCGCATGTTTATTTTCCTTATTACTTCATGCGCTTGCCGGTTGCCTTGGCTATCGTATTCGGGATCTTCTTTGCCTTTCCGGTTCATCAATATCCTAGCTTCATGCGACTGTGGAACCGTACCTTGATTCGTGAGTGTATATTAATACTCCTTTTTGTTTTGAGTGTATTTGTGTTAACGGCTAGTACCTATAACCCCTTTATTTATTTCCGTTTCTGATGCCAAAAATCCTTAGCTCTTTCTTGTGGTTGATAGTGTTCGGACTCGTTACGCTGGGTATATATCGTGCTTTGCATCAAATCCAAAACAATAAGGTAGTCTTTGTGTTTTCGGTAAAGACTATCGAGCCCACAACTTTTAATCTAATCTTTACCTATAATCTTCAGGGAAAAAGATATAGAGATACAGTCAAACAAACCTTAGCTGCCAATCAATTTTTTCTACCCTTACAAATTCAGTATTCAATACGAAATCATGTAGAGTCTGTAGATATTGATTTGGGGAATACGCCAGGCAATACTTTGTATATCGAAGCCTTGACATTACTTCGATTCCACCGTTCGGTACGGGATACGGTGTACACTTGGCGATGCAACGATTCCTTATCCAATTTTATTACAGCTACAGAGGGAGTAACTTGTGTAGACAAAACCAGCAACTATCTCGAACTGGCTACTGCCCCCCAAAAGAATATCATTCATTTAGCCATGGCTCCGGAAATACAGATTCACCCTCAAAATCAGGTGGCCTTGTGGCAGTTATGGTTGATGGCTGCTTTGCTAGGAGGATTTATATTGTTTACACTTTCAGTTCCTGAGCATTGGCAAGAACGTTTCTCTATTCATATCAGCCTCAAACCCAAATCTATCTTGGTTCCCTTTTTCCTTGGACTTTTATTTCTTGTGTTTCTGAATTCAATAAGTAGAATGATTCCGGATGTTGAGAATAAAGAGAATCGAACTATGACAGCATTCCCGACATTAGGTACCCATAATTTTTATTCGTTTACTGATGAGGTGAGTACATATACCAATGATCATTTTGCTTTTCGAAATTTATTGTTTCTGCTTAATTCTTGGATACATACCCGTTTATTTCGCACGAGTTCTATGCCCGAAAAAACCATTGTGGGTCACGACCATTGGTATTTTTCTAACGACCAAGGTTCCCTTGAGGATTACCGTCGAACCACCAAATTGGATACGGGCTTGGTGCGATACATCATTTCTAATCTATCTGTTCGAATTGAGTGGTTACGAAAAAGGGGAATCAAATTTTACTTTCTAGTGCCACCTAATAAAGAAAGAATTTACCCCGATTATATGCTAGGTTGTTATCAACCTCTGGATGGTATCGGACATAATAGTCTTGATTTCTGTAAGAAGATGCTTTTTGAAATGGGTAATATTAAATTAATAGACCCTAGCGAAGCTTTATTGAGAAAACGCCGTAAGCGAGATGTATATTATAAAAATGATACGCATTGGAACACCTATGGTGGCTTTATAGGATATCAAACCCTTATGCAAGAAATTAGTAAAGACTTTCCTCAATTGCGTGTGTTTCAGGAAGATGATTTTACCCTTCAAGAAACGAGTAATCATGAAGGTGACCTATCGGCCATGATGGGCTTACATGATATAGATCAGCGCAAAGAATTTATTTTCCAATTTAAAGATAGCACTCGTCAACTCAATTACAATATCCCCCTTAAAATGGTATTGCGTTATGATAATCCTTTGCCGGCATCAGAAAACCATCACCTTAAGCTCTTGATGTTCCGTGATTCTTTCGGCAATTATCTCATTCCATTTTTCAATCAGCAATTCAATGAAACGGTATATGCGTGGAATTATATATTTATGAATCGATTGATCGAAGAAGAAAAACCGGATATCGTTGTGTTTGAATCCTTACAACGTTTTTTGATGTACGCTTTATTAATTCCTAATCCTACGGCTGTCAATCAATCGCTTATGCGTTAAGGTCCATGGTAAAATTATGAACCCCTACATGTAAATTAGGATTATAAAAAGGATCTCTGTCGATAATCGATTGCCACTTCTCTTTAAATAAGGCCATCTCGCGTACATGTCTTTCGTAGGATGATTTGCTCTGATGCGGATGCCCACGGGTGGCCGATTCGTAATGATACAATTCTACTTGGGGTAAATACACGTTATAGTATCCGGCTTTCCTCAGCTGCAAACAAAAATCAACATCATTATATTCTACTTCAAAGGTTTCGTCCATACCACCCACCTCATCAAATAAGGATTTTTTCACCATAAGACAGGCCGCGGTTACAGCCGAAAAATTAGTCACGGATTGTATTAAATTAAAATAACCCGGCTCATCTCTGTATTGCCCGGTAAAAGCGTGACCGGCAATTCCGCCCAAACCAATAATCACACCAGCATGTTGAATGGTATCATCGGGATAGAGCAGACGAGCTCCTACGGCGCCAATATGACCTTGTTGCGCGTAGGATACCATATGGGTTAACCAATGTTCATCGATAACCTCGACATCATTATTTAATAAAAGCAAGTATTTGCCGGCAGACAATGAAGCGCCCAGATTCATCAATTTCGAAAAGTTAAACGGAAAATGTGCATCTACCGCACGCACTTTATCAGGAAATCGTTGCGTATATTCTTGTAAAAAGTTAGGTAGCTGTTCGCTAGTACTGTTATTATTTAAAATGATGATTTCGTAATTCGAATAGCTTGTTTTTTCAAGAATCGAATCCACAGCATTTCGTAATAGTTCGGTTTGGTCTTTCGTTGGAATAATAATACTCACTAAGTCTTCCTTCACTACATCAAAATCGATAGTATAACCTCGAAGTCCACTCAGGTATTTCACCTTGCCGGATAGTCCCCTTCGTATCAAAGTTTCTTCTAAGGCCTTTTTCGCTGCGATATAGGCATAAGGTTTTACATCTTCTCCCTTGGCTGCCGATAAACTATGAATGCGCCAATGATAAAGCACCTTAGGTATATGAACGATACGCTGCGTACATTCGGTGGCACGTAATAATAAGTCGTAATCCTGACTACCTTCGAAGCCTAAACGAAAACCACCAATTTGATCGATTATCGTTTTCTTGATGACACAAACATGACCCATATAATTTTTAGCCAGAAAATGATCGGGCGACCAATCGGGTTTAAAATAGGCACTTTGATGAAAATGGTTTTCATCTATTTTATCTTCATCTGAATAAAGAATATCGGGTTGATGATTGTTTTGAATGGCTTTCACGACTTCCCATAAGCAATGGCTCGTGATTACATCATCATGATCCATCAATACAATATACTTACCTTGAGCGATTGCTAAGGCCGAATTGGAGGCGGCAGAAATATGTCCGTTTTCAGTTCTGTACACCACTTTAATTCTCTGATCTTTTGCTGCATAAGCTCTCAAAAGTTTACGCACCTTAGGATTTGGTGAGCAGTCGTCGGCAATACATAGTTCCCAATGTGGATACAGCTGCGCAATCACTGATTCTATGGCTTCTTTGAGCAATCGCAGCGGCGGATTATACACCGGCATGATGATACTCAATAAAGGTTGCTCCTTGATTTCAGATTTCTCAACTTCATAGCTCTCCTCTAATTGCTTTTGATTGAGCTTGTTGACAATCCAGTTATGGTAATTATAAATACCGTGGTTATTGGTCTCGTTCAAATACACAATTTCTACCGGCCTTTTTTCGACCCATAGATATAAATGCTTGAGGGCTTTACTTACTATTTTTCGGAAGATGCCAAAACCTGCTTGGCTAAAAAGAAAGCGAATAAATTGCAACATTCGCTTGAGTGTGCCGGTACCGGGTGATTTCTTTTTGAAGAAAATCTTTTTGATGCGCCTGATTTGTACCATCCATTTATGATAGCGATTGGCTTCTAGATATTGTATACGCTGATGCAATTGGCG
>JBEISB010000096.1:0-8431 GCA_040375635.1 Chitinophagaceae bacterium
AGGTTTTTGAGTAATTGTGCCTAGGGTTAGCTCGTATTGTTCGCATAAATTCTTTACGATATCTTTTAAGGCAAAAGCAACAGAGCCAGTAAAGTGAACCTTCGTTTTTGCTAATCCAGGGTAACGTAATAGGTGGTTGATGAAGAAGTCGTTTAGACAATCCTCCGCAATATTCTCGATCATATAATGCCCTCGTTGGGTGAAGATAAAATGAGCAAACTGAGCCAGATATCTATTGCCTAACGGTCTCCGATATAGGTTTTCTAATATCTCTTGTTCTGATGCTGGAAATTGTTCGGCAAAGGCCGCCTGTAATTCAGCATCAAAAATGCCATGGTAATGATACTGAAGGACTTTCTTTCCTAATTGTGTAGCACCACCTTCGTCGCCTAAAATATAGCCAAGGGCTGGGGTTTTAAATCCTATGCTTTTACCATTGTATTTACAAGAGTTACTTCCGGTGCCTAATATGCATACAATGCCTGCTTTGCTGCCACAGGTCGCCCTGGCCGAAGCTAAGATGTCGCTATACATAAATATTTTAGCCTTGCCGAAATACTTCTTAAAGCACTGCTGCATCCATTTTTTATTCTCGGGATTACCCAACCCGGCCCCATAAAAATGCACTTCATCAATGACTTGTTTGGCGGGATTTATTTTTAATTCGGTTTGTAAAAGAGCAGTAACATCACTGGGTGTTACGAAATAGGGATTAATACCTTGGGTTCGATAGTTCTTAGATCGATTGTTATCTATAAGGTGCCAGTCAGTTTTGGTTGAACCGCTGTCGGCAATGAGCAAACGTTTTGTCTTCATAGTTTAAAGGTACGTTGCCAAAGAAGCGCTAACAAATACTGCGTTTGATTTTTTGGGTACATATCCTTGAAAACAAAACAGGCTGCCTGATAATCAGACAGCCTGTAATGAAATGAAGAGTTTGTTTTAGTTAAGTACAAAGGGAATTTTCTCGAGTTTGTTTCCTTGCACTAAGCGGATAAAATATTGTCCGGCTGCCAATGAGGATACATCCAGGGGCAACTCATTTTGTCCTGCATGAGGATTGACTTTTTGTTCCATGATCAATTGTCCCATCGCATTTAGAATGCTTACTTGAATAGGTAATTCCTCTTTCGTTACGTATTGCAAATGCATGGTATTGTGCGCGGGATTAGGGGCTGCACTCAATTGAAAAGCATGAGGTTGATACTGATCAATGCTAGCGGGTGTTAGTCCTATGGTAATTGCATTATAAATCGCATTGGGATTATTGGCTGCGGCATTTAATCCATTAAATAAAATGGTATGATCGGGCCCAATCACCATCACATGTGGCATGCCGCTGCCTCCATAGTTGATTTCATTAACGCTATTGCCGCTATTGTCGAAGGTTGCCGTTGGTGATAAGATATTGTTGGTAGTGGCCCAACTTGTTAATGCAGAACAGTTTGTTCCTCCATTATCATCCAATAAAAAATATTTTACTTTACCAGGGTTGGTAATCGCAAAACTTTGCGCTGCGTTATACGTGGTTTGAGAGGGGGCAATACAGGCGCCGCAAGGCATAACCCAGTTCAAAATCACTACGTTGCCACCACTCAATTCTGAATAAAGATTGTGTGAGGTTCCGTTACAGTCGGTAGCTGTAAAGTCAGGGGCTGTTTGTGCGATCGCACTTACTGTAAAGACAGCTGTGCTGAGGGTAAGGAGAATTTTTTTCATGATTATTAAATATTTATAAGTTTAAAATAAAATGGAATGCGCTCAATTCTGTTAGCCTTGGCTTTCAGAACAAAAGATCACAATATCATCGAATTGATGTTCGTGAAGCAACAAATAACTTACAGCCTAAAACACCTGTGGGATATATAGGGAGGATGTTTGGCATCTGGTGGTGGCGGGTGATAATCTCCCAGCCGAACTTGCATGTAGGAATAATAAATGCAATCTGTAAGTTGAATCACAGGCGCAGCAGGAGGCACTAACAAGGGACTGAATATTTTTTTAATTATATTGCCGCTGCGTTCTTGCCCTGATTTTTTTACAGAGAACTTTTTATCCTTACAACAATCTCGTTTCATGGGCTTGTCACCACAGCACTTAGCCTCTTTGGCTTCTGTGAGTAGGTCGATGCGACAAATCTTTTTTCCGCAGTAATGTATATTGCCCCACACACCTAAGGAAGGCAAGAGGTATAAACACAAAAGAAGAAAAGCTAAAATTTGTTTCATTCGCGTAAGTCGTACGACAAACAAAGATGCATTAGAATTTCAATCGCCGCAAGTCAATTAACAGCCTTAGCGATTTTATTCTTTGATCTGATATTTTGTTTACCAGTGAGGGTGACTCAACTGGTCTAGAAAAGAAGGGAGGATTTGCGGCTTTAGGGCTATAGGACAAATAATGCCGTATAGTGCGCCATAGAGGTGAGCTTCATGGCCGATATTATCGTTTCCTTTTTTGCCCATATACGATGAGTAGATTACATAACCGATGGCGAAGAGGATAGCAGGCACGGGAATAATGAATTTAATATAGAAGGTTTGCCATGGGTCGAACATGATGGTAGTAAAGAGTAAACTGGCAATAGCTCCACTCGCGCCAAGGGCACGGTAATAATAATCGTTTTTATGTTTGAAATATGATGGGATGCTTGAAAAAATGAGTCCCCCTAAATAAAAGGTTGGATACATGGCCGCATTTTCGAAAATCTGATCGAAGCTTGCCTCAATATAGGGTCCAAAAAAGAACAACGTGAGCATGTTAAATAGTAGGTGTTGGAAATCGCCGTGCACAAAGCCATGCGAAATAAATCGATACCATTCTTTGGGCTCCTTCATGATGGCAGGATGAAATAACTGCTTCTCTAATAAGTTGCTATTTTGAAAGGCCGCGTATGAGTTTAAGGCGGTGATGCCAATCAAGATCCAAGTTATGGGCGTGCTCATCATGATTTTTGATTGTATTGTTCTAAAGCTTTTTCGAGACAATCCATGGCATGGTTAATGTCCTCAACATTTAATACGTAAGCAAATCTAACTTCGTTTTTTCCTAATCCGGCGGTTGAGTAAAAGCCAGCGGCAGGCGCCATCATTACGGTCTGATTACGATACGAGAAATCTTCAAGTAACCAGCGACAAAAGTCTTCGGCGCTCTCTACAGGTAATTTCGCCATGGCATAAAAGGCTCCTCCCGGATTAGGACATAAGACGCCAGGGATCTTGTTAAGTCGATTGACTAAAGTATCTCTGCGTTTACAATATTCGGCTTTCACCTCATCAAAATAATCAGCAGGTAGGTCAACTGCAGCTTCGCCTGCAATTTGGGCAAAGGTTGGCGGACTCAATCGAGCTTGCGCAAACTTCATAGCCGTATCATACACTTCTTTGTTTTTAGTAATGAAGGCACCAATTCGGCCACCACAGGCACTGTATCGTTTCGAAATCGTATCGAGTAAAATGACATGCTCGTCCATGCCTTCAAGATTCATAGCCGAGATATGGGTATGGCCATCATAGCAAAATTCTCGATAGGCCTCATCCGAAAATAAAAATAGATTGTGTTTGAGGCAGAGCTCTTTTAAAACATTCATCTCATCCTGATCGTATAAATAACCGGTAGGGTTATTGGGATTACAAATCATGATGGCCTTGGTGCGGGGCGTGATATTTTTTTCAAAATCTCCGATAGGCGGTAATCGGAATCCTTCTTCTATGCTCGAAGAGATAGGCTTGATAATGGTTTGAGACGCTACTGAAAATCCGTTGTAGTTGGCATAAAATGGTTCGGGTATGATAATCTCATCCCCTGGGTCCAAACAAGCCATCATGGCAAACTGAATGGCTTCGCTACCACCGGTGGTTACGATAATTTGGTTGGGCGTTAATTCGATATCAAAGCGACGATAATATTCGGTGAGTTTTTTACGATAACTTTCGAAACCGGCACTATGACTGTACTCAAGCACTTTCATGTCGGTATGTCGAACGGCATCAAGCACTGCAGGGGGGGTAACAATATCGGGTTGACCAATATTCAAATGAAAGACCTGAATCCCTTTCTTTTTAGCCGCCTCAGCATAAGGGACGAGTTTTCGTATGGGAGAAGGCGGCATTTCTTGACCGCGATGGGATATCGATGGCATAATCAGTTTTTTATACGTTGACCGCAAATATAAGTCATGGCATTGAGAGTGGCTTCACACGACTGTGGATGCGTGGCATGAAAAGGTACAAGATATGCTCATAGGCTTTTCGTTGCAGAAGAAGATCTTTACGGTATATTTACCCGCCATGCTGAAACGCTATTTTTTGTCGAACCTGATGATCATGGTCTTCCTCAATTTATTGGTGAAGCCAGTATGGATTTTTTTAATCGATAGAAATGTTCAATTACTGGTAGGTCATGCCGACTATGGATTATATAGTGCCCTCATGAGCATGAGTATCATTTTTAGTATCTTACTTGATTTCGGAATTACCAATTATAATAATAGGCATATAGCCGGCGATAGCACTCGTATTGAATTCTCGTTACCGAATATGATGGTGGCGAAATTGGCATTCTCCCTTATATATTTTGGGGTTCTTTTTTTGGTCGCCTATTTTATTCATTATGAGGCTAAGGCCCTGCATGTATTGTTTTTATTGGGTTGTGTGCAGTTTCTGAATTCCTTTTTACAGTTTTTACGCAGTAACGTTTCGGCCAACCACGATTTTGTGATGGATAGTCTGCTTTCGGTAATTGATAAAGTAGTCATGATTTTAAGTTGTGGCCTTATGCTTACCCTATCCCGTTGGAGATCCCTTTTTACCATCGAGTGGTATCTCTATGCGCAAATAGGGGCCTATCTGTTTGCGGTACTCATTGCCTTAGGTATAATTATTCGACGATATAGTCGAATTCATTTTCGATATGTGAGTATACGGGGAACCTCGAACTTTATTGTCGAAAGCGCTCCGTATGCCTTGCTCATTTTGCTCATGGGTATTTATATGCGCAGTGATTCACTACTGTTAGAACGTTTGGTGGGTGCACAGTCGGGGAGTGTGTATGCCGAGGCTTATCGAATTTTGGATGCTCTCAATATGATTGGCTTTTTATTGGCCGGTATTTTGTTGCCTATGTTTACTCGTATGATTAGTCGTTTGGGTGATCCTTCATCGTTGGTTCGAAGCAGCACCAATATTGTATTTTCAATGTCGTTGGCGGTTTTGGCACATAGTTGGTTTTATGCAAGTGATATCATGAATCTCCTCGATCATCAAGCCGATAAAGATTTGCCTCAGATTTATCAATTGGTGATTGCTTCTTTTCCGGCTTACTGTATCATGTATATTTATTCGACCTTACTCACGGCAAATGGAAATATTCGTTTACTCATTCGAATGGCCTTGCTTGGTAGTCTCTTAAGTATTGGTTTGAACTTATGGTTGATTCCCTCCTTCCAAGCAAGAGGAGCTGCGGTATCTGCACTCATCGTTCAATACACTATGGCTGCCATCAGCTTATATTATTGTATCCGCTATTTTCATTTAGGGATTGATGCGATGCGGATGCTCAAGTTTATAGGGTTATTTCTGGTCTTGGCATTTTGTAATGCCGCCTTACATCGATATGGCATTCCCTTGTTATATTCGATGATGTTGAATGTACCCGTCTATTTGTCTTATGTATATGCCATTCGTTTATGGGATTGGCGAGATATTAGTGCCTACATAAAGCAATTTAAATCTACTGAATCCCGTTAAGGACCTTGCGAATACAATATATTTGCCCTTAAATTTTTATTATGGAGAACACGAAGCTTCAATTTAATCTTTTTGATGTTTGGAAGTCGGTGAAGAAATGGCGGAAGCATATCATCGGCTTTACTCTTTTGGTTTCGATGATTACTGCTGGGTATTATTATACACAAAAGAATGAATACAAAGCCTATGGTTCTTTCTTCCCCTCTTCGGCAGTGATGAGTGGGCGAATTAATCTTTTTCGTGAGGTGCAGCAGGAGTGGATTGACTTTTTTGGGGGAGAAAACGAGGTCGACAGGGCCTATGTGGTTGGTAATTCAGCAGGTGTGGTATCTTATCTGATTGAGAAGTTTGATTTTGCTTCGCATTATCATATTGATACCAAGAATGACCCTAACGGTGCCAAAAAGGTATATAAGCGTTTCGCTAAGAATTTTAATTTAAGTCGCTCGGGCTTTAAACATATTGAGGTGTCTTTTACCGACGAAGATGATAAGCTGGCCTACTTAGTTGTAAACGAGGCCATGAATCGAACCGAAGATTTATTGCGCGATTTGTATAGTCATATCAATCAACAACTGGCCTTGTCACTCGATCATCGTCGAGATTCGATCTCAGCGCAATTGAAGCTTTATACCGATTCGTTGGTAAACTTGCGTGTTACTTATGGTATTTATGATTTGGTGAGTCCGGGTCGTCAAAACATTCTACAAGCTGCTGCTAAAGGGAGTGGTGAGCATTATGCGCGTGGCTTAGAAGAGGTGCAAAACATCGAAGAAATAAAAGATAAGCTTACCATCGACAGGGCCAAGTATTTGAGTCTCAGTAACGAATTCCGCACCGCAGATTTCAAAGGGTTTCCCATGATTCATGTGGTACAATGGGCCACTCCCAATGGTCCTAAGGCCGGGCCTTATCGCATCTTAGGGGTTAGTATGGCCTTTCTCATAAGTCTTGTCTTTGGGATGTTACTCGCCTGCGGCATAGAATTGATTGCTATCAACAAGGAGAAGTTTGCCTGATGAATACTGTGCCTAGCCGTAAAGAAAACATCATCTTTTTGGGTGGGGCATTGTTATGTCTCCTTTGTATCGTAGCTTCTTTAATCTTCCAACTGAGTTATTTGAGCCTACTTCCTTTTTTGGTTGTAGCCGCTGCCTTTATGTTGCTAGATATTCGTTCTGCATTTTTTCTGCTTATCGCCAGTATTCCTATATCTTATAATTTGAAAGAGCAATTGGGTATCGGTATCGATTTCCCTGACGAGCCTCTCATGTTATTTCTCACAGCCGCCTTCGGGTTTGTATTGTTGCTAAACCGAAATCAATTGCCATGGAAAAGGTGGATACAGAACCCATTGCTTATGTTAGTGGCACTTACGTTTTTATGGACTAGCATTACAGTGATTTGCTCAGATACGCCTTTGTTTTCGGCTAAATATCTTCTCAAACGATTATGGTATCTCTTGCCGTTCTTGGGATTTGGATTACTCTTATTTCGCGAACCGAAGGTCATGATCAGGGCCTTTCAGTTTATGTTTGTGCCTTTGTTTGCGTTGGTATTATTGGTTTTATATCGATTTAGTGCTTTTCAGTTTCGCTTCGAAGATGTACATGATCCGGTGCAACCTTTTTTCTTAAATCATGTGATGTATGGTTCTATGATTTCGTGCTTTGTACCTTTAATCGCCGGAGCCTTGTTTCTGGTGCCCCGTTTTTCGTTTCGATGGTTTTTGCTCTTAGTAGCCTTGGCTATTTTCTTGATGGCTGTTTATTTTTCGTATTCGCGAGCTGCTTGGATGGCCGTACTGTTTGCCTTAACCGCCGGTTTCTGTATTCGGTTTCGGGTGATGCATTGGCTAATGTCGGGTATTTATGTTCTTGTAATCGCTGTTGTATTGTGGTTGGCGCATGAGAATCAATACCTCAATTACAGACCCAAGTTTGAGAGGACCATCATGCATACCTCTTTAGCCGATCATATCATGGCTACTTTGCAAGGCACTGATATTTCGTCGGCAGAGCGATATTATCGATGGATTGCTGCTGTGCGCATGAGTACAGAACGACCAATAACCGGGGTGGGGCCTAATAATTTTTACGACTATTATAAAGCCTATACAATATCCTCATACAAAACCTGGGTGAGTCGAAATCTGGAGAGATCCACCACTCATAATTATTTTCTTTTCATGTTGGTAGAGCAAGGATATCCAGCCTTATTGCTTTATGCTTTGATGATTTGGATGATATTTTGGTATGGACAAACCTTATGGCATAAGTTAGAAGATCGTTTTCTTCGCTGGGTTCTTCTGTCGGTACTTTGTATGATTGCCGCTTTATTTATCAATAATTTTTTTAGCGAATTACTCGAAACCGACAAAATTGGCAGCCTATTTTTGTTAGGTATTGCTGTTATCGTTTGTATTGATGGCATTCACAAGTCTAGGCAAAAGACATGATTGTCAGCAACGCAGCGCCCTATTTCTGCCGACAGCTAATTGGGAAGGATTGTTGCGAGTTTGGCCATAGACGGAATGATGTGTAAAATGCATCGGTAATCCAAAATATAATGCTTATCCGTAAAGGTACCTAAAAACGTAAACTAATAACATAATTATCCGCACAGGCAAAGCCTGCGAAGAACATACCACTTGCGAAGGCAAAGCCTTCGAAGAGTGGGTATGC
>JBEISB010000056.1:0-11382 GCA_040375635.1 Chitinophagaceae bacterium
CCGAATATCTATTTGACTGGTTGGAATAATTTCACCCCTTCAGGGTTATATTTTCTAATCATTCCGTTTGCTATAATAATGGCATCCCTTCGGGATTAAAACAAAATAAATGGCACCCAAATTTATTAGAGGCGATGATTATACAAGAGTAAACATGTTTGCACCCACTCCATTAACCCGAATGAATAACGATGATAGAGTAAGGACTTGCTATCAACATACTTTTTTGCAATATGTAAACAATCAGCCTTTGGTCCACCAAAAAGAGAAATTAATTTTGTCATCCTTTCACCCAACCCTTCCTCTCATCCTCCGATAATTCCACCCTCCGTTTGTCATTTCCTGATTTCTGCCTATCTTTCTCGCATTAAAACTACTATATGAGTCTATTTCAGAAGAAACCATTAAACAAGCTCTTGGCTGAGGCCGAAGAGATGGGCGAGCATACCCTCAAGCGCACCTTAGGTTCGGGGGCCTTATTAGCCTTAGGGATTGGGGCCATTATCGGTGCCGGTATTTTTGTGCGTACAGCGGCAGCGGCAGGTAATCATGCCGGTCCCGGGGTTATGATTTCTTATATCATTGCCGGTATTGGTTGTGCCTTTGCCGGTTTGTGTTATGTAGAATTTGCTTCTATGATACCCATTGCCGGTTCGGCGTATACGTATTCGTATGCAACTATGGGCGAGCTCGTGGCTTGGATAATTGGTTGGGATTTAATTTTAGAATATGCGCTCGGGGCGGCCTGCGTGGCCATTGCTTGGAGCGAATATTTGAATAAGCTATGCGAGCATTATTTTGGCTTTACCATTCCGTATGCCCTGTGTCATTCGCCCTTTCAGGTCTCGGCCGATGGGGTGAGGGGACTCATCAATATTCCGGCGATTATTATTTTGGCCATACTCACGGCCATATTGGTAAGAGGTACCAAAGAGTCGGCTAATTTTAATTCTATCATTGTTATCCTCAAGGTGGTGATTGTATTGCTGTTTATTGCCTTTGGTTGGCATTTTATCTTACCCGAAAATCATGCGGTTATCATTCCCGAAAATACAGGCACAGCTGGCGAGTTTGGTTGGAGTGGTATTTTGCGAGGCGCCGGTATTGTGTTTTTTGCCTATGTAGGTTTTGATGCGGTGAGTACGGCTGCGCAAGAAGCTAAAAATCCGCAAAAGGGTATGCCTATCGGTATTTTAGGTTCCTTAGCGTTTTGTACGGTACTCTATATTTTGTTTTCGTATGTGCTAACGGGCATTGCTAACTATAAAGATTTTAGCGTTACGGGTCCAGGACATGAAGCTGCTGTGGCTTATGCTATCTTTCATTATATGCATGGTTACGAGTGGTTTGCCGGTTTAATTACCATCGCTATTCTTGCCGGATTTTCGTCGGTGATATTGGTGATGTTGCTCGGACAATCGCGGGTGTTTTATTCGATGAGTAAGGATGGTTTATTACCGAAATCGTTTTCGGAGGTACACCCGAAATTTAAAACCCCGGCTAAGGCTAATTTCTGGCTCTTTATTTTGGTGGGCTTTTTTGCAGCCTTTGTTCCCGGCGATATCGTGGGCGATATGACGAGTATCGGTACCCTCTTTGCGTTTATTTTGGTATCGGCAGGTGTTATTATTATGCGTAAAACCAATCCCGATACACCGCGTCCGTTTCGGGTGGCCTTAGTGCCTTTGATTCCGATATTGGGTATGTTGGTTTGTGGCTTTATGATTTTTGGATTGGGCTGGGAAAACTGGAGTCGCTTGGTGGCTTGGTTGCTTATCGGTTTCGATATTTATCTGTTTTACAGTCTGCGTAACAGTCATTATGCCGATGTAAATACCGAAAATAAAAAGGCAGGTGTTATCAGTCTTATAGGTTTTGCTACCGCCGGTTTATTAATTCTTATGACCTGCTGGCACTACGCCAAAGACCTCGGCATCTTGTTCACTTCTTTTGATCGTGAGGAGATGTTTTTCTATTTTGTGATGGTGTTTTCGATCATTCACTTTATCGGTTTCGGTATCTCTTACTTGCGCCGTCGCCGTATGGTGTAATACAAATATTATGATAAGGTACAACCCGGCGAATTTGTCGGGTTGTTTTTTTTACGCTTATTTTTTGGGGGCTATCAGCCAAGGTGCATGACTCATCATCGTTCCGGCTTTTCGTTGCAAGTCCTCGCTGCGCTGCGGGCTTTCCACTATAATCCGGCAGCCGTTAAGCAGCGTGAGAGGAATGAGAGCGTTGCGAAGGAATAAAGCGACATACAGCAACTGCTCAATAAACGCAGATCCTTGCAGGGTGCCATCGCCACTGTCGCCTCAAATTTTCCGCAAGCTGAGTCCCCAAAAATAAAAACCACCCAGCGCAGTTCACACCAAAAAATAGAGCATCATGGCACGTGGAAGTGCTGGTAGAAGGTGCTTAGCGCGAAAGGGTTGGATATTTTATTTATTACACGAAAATGACAAATATTGTAGGCAAAGGGCTGTGCTACTATTACCTTTGGACTATTAATAAAAACAGTATGATGAAAAAAAATTACCTCCTTTTGATTTCGCTGCTACTCCTCGGCAGATTCAGCGCCTCGGCCCAGGCTTATGTAACCGGCGATATCACAGCCTTTCCGATGCTCTCGGCCAATCACGACTCAACCCAGTGTGCTTCGTTTTCTACTGAGATGTACAACTTTACCATCGCGAATTCGTTTCTGGGTGATCAACTTATTATCAAAGATCAAAATACAGGTTTTGTGATGACTTCAGCAACCAATACGACCGGAGCCAATCCATGGATGATTACCCTAATGCCTATGTCGATGCCGCCTGTGGTTCCCGATTTTGCGATTACTGCGGGTATGGCCGTATTTGGTGGCACACCTATGAAGTTTATTTGTGGTAGCGATACCATTACCAATGTATTCAGCTTTTTACAATTACCGGTTACCAATCCTTGTCAGTATGGCAATGTGAGCGGTCGTGTATATATCGATAATAATGCCGACTGCGCCTATAATACCGGCGATGTGCCATTGGTTTCTGTCCCGGCCGCTGCAGCGATTAATTTTACAAGTGGCTCGGGTTCGCAATATGGGTATAGCAATGCCAGCGGACAATACACGATGCAATTGCAACAATCGTGGATGACTAATTATACGGTGTCGATACCTTCGAACTATCAATTTATTTTTCCGGCCACTACTTGCTCACCGGCATCGTATTCGTTTACCAGCTTGCCGCAAACCAATGTAGACTTTTCGTTGCAGTGCAGCAGTCAGATAGATGTGCAATCGGCAGCGATGGCGCCACCCTCTGTTCGTCCGGGCATTGCGTTTTTGTTACATCCTTATGTAAGCAATACCGGATGCGATACGGCCACTGGAGTTTTAACGCTTATCAAAGATCCGAATACGGTGTACAATGCAGCCTTGAGCACCAACCCCGCCACCTATGTAAATGGCGATACGCTAAAGTGGAATTTTGTAAACCTCACTAACCTTAGCACCGGTGCCTATTGGAATAGTTTTATGGCGGGTGTGCATCTAACGCCAAATACCACAGTGAATATTGGTGATACCTTATGCTTTACGATTACTTCGACCGTTTTAAGTAACGATGTCAATGCAGCCAATAACCAATACAGCATTTGCATACCGGTAGTAAACGCTTACGACCCGAACGTTAAAGAAGTGAGTCCGAAAGGGTTGGGTGTAAACGGACAAATTCCAACCACCACCAATCATCTCGATTATACCATTCATTTTCAAAACACAGGTACAGCGCCTGCTATTAATGTATCTGTCATTGATACCTTAGATGCCGACTTGGATGCTTCAAGTTTGCGTATACTCGGCGCATCGCATAGTATGAATGCACAATGGCTGAGCAGCAATGTGGTGAAATTTAATTTCAATAATATTATGTTGTCTGATAGCATAACCAACGAACCGAAGAGTCATGGTCAAGTACGTTTCTCGATTAACCTCAAGCCCGGTTTAGCGGTAGGTACACAACTCACTAATAAAGCCAGTATTTATTTCGATACGAATCCGGCCATTGTTACCAATACTGCTATTAACACCTTGGCCTTGTTAAGCAGTGTGAGTCCACTCAATACCTTACAAGGGGTAATGTTATATCCAAACCCGGCCAGCGATCGATTCAGCATCGATATACCTAACGACGCATCGAGCATAAGCATGACAACAGTAAGTGGACAAGTGCTTCGTAAGCAAGTGGTAAACCGTGGCATCCATACCCTTTCTATTCAAGATCTTGCTTCTGGTATTTACTTTGTGCAAGTGAACAGTGGCAATCAGCAAGTGGTTAAAAAACTCATTAAAGAGTAATTGATAAACGGCGACATCGCATTCGCAAAGCGTATACTTCTGCATCGAAAGGTGTGGGTGTATGCGCTTTGTGTTTTTAATCATTCAAAATAATTTGAGAGAAGCTAGCGGTTCGCTGCGCGAAAAACAATACATTTAAAGTTAAAACAGCATACATGAAAAACGGATTTTCGATATTAGGCTTAGTCTTACTCTTCTCTTGTGGTAATGGCGATAAAAAAATACAAAGCGAGGCGCAACAGTTTTTAGATAATTATTCAAAAAAATATGTAGAGCTCATCACAGCCGCAAACGAAGCATCGTGGCAATCGAATATTCAAATTATAGAAGGCGATAGCACCAATGCGTTAGCAACACGTAAGACGGGCGAGGCCTTGGCAACTTTTACGGGTAGCGAAGAGGTGATACAGAAAGCCAAAGACTTTTTAAGTAAGAAAGAGCAACTCACCGAATTGCAGCAAAAGCAAATCGAGAATATTTTATTTCAGGCCGCTAATAACCCGGCTACGGTAGATAGTGTAGTAAAGGCCCGCATCAAAGCCGAAACCGAACAAACCGAAAAGCTATTTGGCTTTCAGTATAAGATTGGCGACAAAAAAGTAACGACCAACGAAATTGATGATATCTTAAAAGACGAAACCGATTTGGCCAAACGTCGTCAGGCCTGGGAAGCCAGTAAAGAAGTGGGCAAGGGTTTAAAAACAGGATTAGAGAACTTACGCAGCTTGCGCAATAAAACCGTGCAGGCCTTAGGGTATCAAGATTATTTCCAATATCAAGTTTCGGAATATGGCATGAACACCCAAGAGATGATGGATCTTAATCATAAGATTTTATCAGAACTCTGGCCACTGTATCGCGAATTGCATACCTATATGCGCTACGAAATGGCTAAGAAATTTAAGCAAACTACCGTGCCCGACTATCTGCCTGCCGACTGGGCACCCAATCGATGGGCACAAGATTGGAGTCCGGTGTTGACAGTAGAAGGGATGAATCTAGACAGCGCCTTGAAAACAAAATCGGCAGCATGGATCCCCAAGCAAGCTGAGGCATTTTATGTGAGTATAGGATTTGATAAACTTCCTGCTGTGTTTTGGGAGAAGTCGAATCTGTATCCATACAAGGCCGATAGTTCGGTTAAGAAAAACAATCACGCCAGTGCTTGGCATATGGACTTAAACCAAGATGTACGCAGTTTAATGAGTGTTGAACCCAATAGCGAATGGTGGGAGACCGCGAATCATGAGTTGGGGCATATCTATTATTATATGACATACTCGAACCAAGATGTGCCGCCATTATTACGGGCAGGGGCCAACAGAGCCTATCACGAAGCCATGGGAACCTTAATGGGATTGGCAGCTATGCAAAAACCTTTTTTAGAAAATGCCGGATTGATTCCTGCTGGCGTAAAAACCGATCCTATACAAACCTTATTAAAAGAGGCGATGAACACGGCAGTGTTTATTCCGTTTTCGAGTGGCACCATGACGGAGTTTGAGAAGAGTTTGTACGCCGATAATTTGCCCGCCGACCAATGGAATAAAACCTGGTGGGCTGATGTAAAAAAATACCAAGGTGTTGTGCCGCCCAGCGAAAGAGGAGAGTTGTATTGCGATGCTGCTACCAAAACCCATATTAACGATGATGCAGCTCAGTATTACGACTATGCCTTATCGTATGTGATTTTATATCAGATGCATCAGCATATCGCAAAAAATATTTTGCATCAAGATCCGCACCATTGGAACTACTTCGGCAATAAGGAAATCGGAAATTTTTTAAAGAAGATTATGTATCCGGGTTCGAGTAAAGATTGGCGCAAGGTATTAAAAGAAACTACCGGCGAGGATTTGAACGCCAAGGCTATGGTCGACTATTTTTCGCCCTTGCTAAGCTGGTTGAAACAACAAAACACAGGAAGAAAGTATACCTTGCCTGAGCAGTTATAAGGTAGTGATATATCCAATGCTCAAGCTGTGCACAATAGGATTAACTTTATCAACTTACTAAAAAGTAGAGTATCGTTACCACCAACACAGACCTCAAGAAAATGAAAATAACAATCCATTTTATCCTAGCTTCTCTTTTTCTAGGTTTCAATTTGTCTGCGCAACAAATCGGACATACAACATTCACCTTTATAGATTCGACGCGAGGCAATCGGCAGATTACCGCAGAGATTTATTACCCGGCAATATCGACGGGAAATAATACACCGATTGCGGCAGGTGTTTTTCCGCTGATCGCATTTGGTCACGGTTTCGTTATGGACTATAGCGCTTATCAAAACTATTGGGAAACACTCGTGCCCGAAGGATACATTCTGGCTTTTCCCACCACAGAAGGCAGCTTCTCTCCGAGTCATACGGACTTCGGAAAAGATCTTACGTTTCTCGTCACAAAAATGCAGAGCAGTGGAGCGGGTGCCAATATTCCAGTAGCTAGCGTCGGAAGCACATCAGCTATCATGGGACATTCTATGGGAGGCGGGTCTTCTTTTCTGGCCGCAGAAAATAACCAAGTCGTTACAACCATGGTTTCTTTTGCTGCTGCAAATACAAATCCGCCTTCGATAACGGCATCGAAACAGGTTACTGTGCCAACGTTGCTGTTTAGCGGAACGAATGATTGCGTGGCACCTCCTTCACAGCATCAGGATATCATGTACGATTCTACAGCCGCAACCTTCAAAACACAGGTGAACATAATCGGAGGGGGACACTGCTTTTTTGCCAACTCGAATTTCAACTGCACATTCGGAGAAAGCACTTGCACGCCGAGTCCAACCATTACAAGAGCCCAGCAGCAATCGATAACGAATAATTTTCTGAAACCTTGGCTTGCCTATTTTCTGAAAAATGATTGTCAACAGGCCCAGGAGTTTCAAGATTCACTGACGATGAGTGCAACAATCAGCTATCGTCAAAACCAAGCGATTGGGTGTGCTACCGGCATAATTAATACGAATGTTACAGCCAACGCATGTAAGGTTTTTCCTAATCCTTTTTCTAAGCATGCAATTTTACAAACAAGCCATCCTATACATAACGGAACGCTTACGGTTTACAATTGTTTTGGACAGAAAGTACGAGAAATTAAAAATATTTCAGGCAACACAACTACCTTGTATCGTGAATATTTGCCCAGTGGATTTTATTACCTACGACTAACAGAAGATAATAAACTAACACACACACAAAAAATAATCATCGCAGACGAATAGCAAAGAGATAGCACTCGGTATCACCATAGGATAATCGGATGTATAACTTCGCAGTGATATAGATTTTCAAACCACATAGTCATTGAAGTTATTATCAGATGTTTTAGTGTGCTACAATTGAAAAGTTGGAATATCCCTTATCTTCTATTTTGTACGATTTCCTAAATAGTCGACATAAAATAATGCCTTAGGCGAAAAGGATTCTATTCTCAATAAACCATTGTACACTAAATTGGCATAAATTTCTTGGGGCCATTCGAAAGGAACAATCACCTTTCCTTGTTCATTCATCAATCCATATTTTCCATATAAGGAGCTCACAAAAAATCCACCACTCACATATTGATTGTGATGAAAAAATCCACCACGTCGATACTTTGGGGGTGTTTCGTATAATAAAGGAGTGCTGAGGGCTTGATGATTGGTATTGAGCAATCCCCATATCAAGTGATGATTGGCATTGTATTTCGCCACATACACAATCGTATCGAGCATCGATTTAATCATCATGTCATATTCGGCTGGGTGGGTAACCTGTAAATTAGTATCCATGATGCCGTACTTTCCATCCTGCTTAAAAAAATAAAAAAGATTCACCGTATTGGCAATCATATTAAAAGGCACACTGAGGGCATAGCTTTCGGTTTCTACGGTACACTCCGGAATGATATCATCGTATACCACATCCGTTAATTTCTTACCTGTATAAGAAAGGAGTCCTTTCCATTTTCCTTGTGTAACCCTCACTAAGGGCGTTTCTTCGAAGTTGTTGCAGTTGCTGATGAGTTCGATATGGTCGTAGATAAATTCGCTCAAAGCTTTTCCTTCGAAGTTCACCAAACCCATTTTTTCGTCTTTGTTTAGTATTAATAACGATTGATTGCCATAATGACGGGTTCCATAGATGAAGTCGCTGAGTGGCTGTACGTTTTTTGAATACAGCGTAACTTTTTGATTTTTGGTAATAAAATAAATGCCGTTAAACTCTTCTACCGCATCGTATTCGATCGGCAATAAAATTTGATTCAGCGAGTCGATTAAGCCATACTTTCCATTTTGTTGAACAATAAAACGGTGGTGTCTGTCTTCGTTGATATATGAATATACAGCAGGGATTATTACTTTGTTGGAATCTTTAACCCCGTAAAACGTTTTTTTATTTTCGGTACTATGAAATCGTTTTTTGCCGGAATACAAAATATCATTTTCTGAGAACGAGCTGCTGTAGGATCCGAAATCATCCATGTCTGATACGGCACTTACTGATACTTCGGCCGTATAATCGATATCGCTGGGCATAGTAGCAATCGCCTTTCCGGCGCGGTTGTAGACCGTTGTCTTTTTGCCGAGGGTAGCTAAATAAACCGAATCCATCTGATCATAATCTGCTCTATTCTGACTGTATTGAACGGTGCTATCTTTATACTTGATGTAATCATACATAGCAGGGATTAACAATTTCCCATCTTGCGAGAGTAAGCCGTATTTTTTATGTTGTTTGACGGTAAAATTTTTATGTATGCCCCCCATGGTAGTGTTATAGTCGCGATTGAGCCCATCAATATCATCATACAAGGCTGCACAAACTTCTTTACCCTGATTATCTATAATGCCCCACTTATTGTTTTTGATATAGATGGCATAAATCCGCAAGGGCTTGTACGATATGGTATCAAAAGCAGAAACAGCATCATAACCTCTCTGTTTCATGAGAATTTTTATCAGCGTTGGGTTGAGTGCCTCGCCATTTGGAGCTATCTTAATAGGTGATTGGGCCAGTAAACAACTAGATAAGAGTAAGAGAACACTGAGAAGAAGATTCATTTTCATACAGGCAAATGTAAATGGAAATGGGTGTCGAAGGATTATCATGGTAAGGGGTTCAACGAAATCAAAGTCAGCTATTGATTTTATTTCTTGATTCCTTTAACGATGATAAAGTTTTTTTGATGGAGCAAATAGCTTGGTATTGCACGAAAAGGATTTCAATGCATGAAATAAACACGTTAGCTTTCGCGATGTAAAAAGAAATATGTTTTGCAAGAACGAATTGAATCGGTTACATAACTCGTTGAAGATGCCTACAAACCTATCGCTTCAACAGCGACGAATCGCCATAACTTAAAAAACGATAATGATTCTTGAGCGCATGTTTGTAAATCTCTTTCCATTGTCCTTGTGTAAACGCATCCACCAATAACAGTAACGTGCTTTTGGGTTGATGAAAATTGGTGATTAAATTGTCGGCAACCGGAAAAGGATAGCCGGGCATAATCATCAGTTCGGTACGAAATAAAATTCGGTTGAGGTTACGCTCTTTCATTTGCGCAGCAAGGCGGGCAAAGACCATTTGTCTGCTTTCGGTAGACTCATATTCGTAAGGCGTAAATTGAGGCAACAAATATGTAGCATCGTCTAAACTTTTACCCTCTTTATGCTGTAGGGCATACCAGTACGTACTTTCTGCACTGCGCAATGAAGTTGTGCCTACGCAGGTAATTTGTGTTGCGGTGGCAAGACTTTCGATAGTAGCCAAATCCATCTCTACCCATTCGGCATGCATAGGATGTTCATGAGCGAATGCTGCCTGTACGGGCTTAAAGGTTCCGGCCCCAACATGTAAGGTGGTAAAGGCCGATTCGATTTTTTTACCTTGCAGCGATTGCATAACACGATCGGTAAAATGCAAACCGGCCGTAGGGGCAGCCACACTGCCGGCTACACTAGCGTAAATCGTTTGGTATCTTTCTCTATCTGATAATTCGGCCTTCCGCAACAGATAGGGAGGTATAGGCATTTGCCCGAGTTGTTCTAAGACCTCTGCAAAGGATACTCCTGCAAGATTCCAGCGAAACTGTATGCAATAGCCTTCTTCATTCTTTTCTATCAATTCGGCTTCGAGGTAGGCTTCATTCTCTGTGTCTAGCTGCCAACGAAGGGGCATTCCGTTTCTCCATTTTTTAGCACCGCCTACCATACAGGTCCAGCAGCTTTCTTGCATATCCTGTAAAGCTATATAGGGCGTACCCGTTTTCGGCTCTAGACAAAATATCTCAATCATTCCGCCACTGTCTTTGATATAGAGTAAGCGAGCAGGAATTACCTTGCTGTTATTAAACAATAACAGAGAGTCTGCAGGCAGATACTGATGGATGTCCTGAAAATTTGCATCTTGAATATGATATTCTGCGTAAACTAATAATTTACTCTCATCTCTTTCGGGCAAAGGATGCAGCGCAATTCTTTCGGGGGCTAACTCATACTCGTAATCTGCGGTAGCTATGTGCGGTACCGGCATACAGAAAGATTATTGGTACGACTTCATAAATTCGGTAACACTCTCCATCACATGTTGGATTTGTGTTTCGGTGAGACCATGGTGACAAGCCATCAACATCCCTCCACGCATTACCTTATCGGATTCTGTATAACCATTGGTGCTGGCTTTGTGCGCACAGTTTTTAAATCCGGGCTGACGAAGAATATTACCGGTAAATACTGTGCGGGTTTGGATATTACGCTTCTCTAAAAAGATTTGCAAATCTCTGCGAATAAAAGGAGCTGTCTCACGAATGGTAACGGCAAAGGCTAACCAAGCCGTGCGCGAATCGGGCAATTGTTTCGGTAAAATGAAATACTCTTCATATTGTTCAAAGAAGCTGCGAAATTTGAAGACGAAGGAACAAGCGCGTTTTTAAGTGATTTGATTCGCGAAAAAGAGAAAACGAATTGGATGTTCAGAGCTTGGTTGAACCAATAATGATAAACTCATAATAAGTGTAAAATATAGCTTTATTATAACATTGAA
>JBEISB010000070.1:0-10628 GCA_040375635.1 Chitinophagaceae bacterium
GCAGCCCCTGCTGTGAGTCAAACGGTTGTTGTCAATCAGGCCTCTCAAAGCATAACCTTTCCATCGCCCGGAAACAAATTAATTACCGATACTCCTTTTGTCCTTTCCGCTATCGGTGGGGCTTCAGGGAATGTAATTGTATACACTTCTACAGACACCAGTATCTTACAAATCTCCGGAAATACAGGCATCATCCTAGGGGCTGGCAATGTTGGCATTACAGCTACTCAATCAGGCAATGCTAATTATACAGCAGCAACACCCATCACGCAAAATATTCAAATCAATAAGCTAAGCCAGACGATTAACTTTCCGCCTATCTCAGCCAAGCAACTTTCCAATAATAGTTTCACAATTAATGCCAGCGGAGGGGCCTCGGGTATGCCTTTACAATTTGCCAGCTCGGATCTACAGGTGGCTACCGTAAACGGAAATATAGTTACCCTGCTAACGTCCGGCATCTGTTTGATTACCGCCTCTCAAGCCGGTAATTCTTATTATGATGCGGCGCCTGATATCAGCAGGATGTTGGTAGTGAATCAGTCTTCACAAACCCTAACCTATACATTTGGAACGGCAACTGTAGCCAGTGCCTTACCTACAAGTGGTTTACCTATTGCCAATCTAACGGCATCGTCTATCACACAAGGGAATAATGCCAATATCACACAAACGAGTCTTGTAATGAGCATAACATCAGCCTCTACCAATAGCGGTTCGTCTGGTGAAATGAATGCAGGAATTACAGCCCGTAATCGTAGTTTTCAAGCGGATAGTTCAGCATATTTTGAGTTCACCTTAACGCCATCCGGGTCGACTGTCCTCACTGTCAATAGCCTTAGTTTGAATACTCGATCAACCAGTACAGGTCCTACCACTCTTGAGTTGCGAAGCAGTATTGATAATTATGACAGTCCCTTAAGCGTATTGAATGTATCTGCTAACTCTGCATGGACCAACCAAGTATTCAACATAACCCCTTATGGTTATAATCAAGCCCAAACCTTTCGCATTTATGGTTATGTGACGGGTGGTAGCGGATCTGTGAATACGGGTAGCAGTGCTAATAATTGGCGAGTAGATGATATCAAGCCTAATGTATCTCTTACCGCAGGTGTGGCTTGTTCTTTGTCACTAACTGCCAGTGCAACTCCTATAGTTTGTCATGGAGGGACAAGTAATATTCACCTTGTTGCATCGGGTACAACGTCATCGTTACTTTATCAAATCAATGGAGGACAAGCACAAGGCTCAGCAGATTATTTAAGTATGCCCGCAGCAAGTTATACTGTCACGGCAACAGATGCCTTGGGTTGCAGTGCAAGCACACAAATAAGTATTAGCGAGCCTGCAGCGCCTGCCGTAAGTGCGAATTCGGTGAGTACCTGTGTTGGTGATTCTGTTGCCTTATTTGGATTTCCTTCTGGTGGGATATTTAGTGTGGCCAATCCCTATCTAGGGCCAAGTACAACGTATACCTATACCTACACCGATAGCAATGGTTGCGCCTACACCTCATTAGCTGCCAACATAGAGGTAACACCTTGCGCTACGTTACAAGTGAAATTATTTTTTGAAGGCTATTATCTCGGTGCACAAACCATGAATTCCGTTTTGATGAATCAGGGGGTTGGTAATGATAGCAATGTAGTAGATGATATCACAGTAGAATTACACGACCCGACAACCTTTTCCTTGGTTGTTTCCGCATCGGCACTCTTACATACAAATGGCATCGCAACCCTTAGTTTCCCTAATCGAAGCGGATATTATTATCTCGTTGTACGCTATCGAAATGGGGTAGCTACTTGGAGCGCTTTGCCTGTATTGCTAGGCAATGGATTAACCGTTTATGATTTTAGTGATAATCAAAATAAGTCGTACGGAAACAATCTTCAGTCGTTAGGTCCTGGTGTATGGGGGATTTATGGTGGCGATGTAAATCAAGATGAAAATATTGATTTACTTGATTTAGCTGAAGCTGAGTTTGATGTAGAACAATTTAATTCGGGGTATTTGCATACCGATATCAATGGAGATGGTAATGTTGATTTGTTAGATATTCCGCTGATAGAAAACAATAGTAATCAGTTTATTTATGCTGTACATCCGGCGTATATTCTTTTTCCGGAAACGATGGAAGGGGCTGTAAAGACAAATTATGCGGCTGCCGATATCGCCCTGCAAACGGGTGTCTGGAACGCCAATGATGCCTTATTAGGAAATAGCAGTAGTGATCGAAAAAATGGTTCTCAATCGGCACGAATCCAAAACATAGGTAAGCTAAGTATGAAGTTTGATGTGTATATCGATACTTCGGTAGTAACCGTGTTTCATGGTCGTTATGGAAGTGATGCGAATAGCACATGGGCTTTATATTCATCGATAGATGCAGGGGCAAGCTGGGTACAACAAGGTGCAGTCATCACTTGTAGTTCAACCACTTTGCAACAGGTTTCGTTTCCTATAAACATCACGGGCAATGTTCGATTTGAAATCCGAAAACTTAGTGGTGGGAAGCTCAATATTGATGATTTTTCGATTGTAGAAAATAGCAGTAATACAAGCGTAGATAATGACCCCTTGAGCCTGGGAAATCCTTCAAATGCATCAACAGATATTACCCAGCCTAATAATTATTTGTTGGTAAAGCCGCAATATGTTTTGGCTTATAATAACAGCAAGGGAGAGGCAGATTGGGTAGCCTGGCATCTTGATCAAAATGATTTAGGCACTACGCCTCGTTGTGATTGTTTTACGGCAGACAACCAATTACCTTCTTCTTTTTACAAGGCAGGTGCTAGCAGTTATAGTGGTAGTGGTTTCGATAGAGGTCATCAGCTTCCATCATCACAACGCAATAATTCAATCACTAACAACGCAGCTACTTTTTTAATGAGTAATATGTTGCCTCAGTCGCCGAATCTCAATCAGATTTCTTGGAATAATGCGGAGGCTTATTGCACCGCGCTGGCGAATGCGGGTTACGAGCTCTATACCTATAGCGGTGGATATGGTATGGGAGGTAGTGGTAGTAATGGAGGTATTACCAACACCATTGCCAATGGTAATATTCAAGTGCCTGCCCATTGTTGGAAGATTATTTTGATTTTGCCTCAGGGGACTAATGATATAAGTCGCATTACTAGCAGCACACGGGTGATTGCTTTAGATATGCCGAATACGCAAACGGTAAATACCGTAACTTGGGGAACGTATCGAACCTCAGTAGATGCTATTGAATCCAGTACAGGCTTCGATTTTTTTAGCAATTTGCCGACTTCCTTACAAGCAACCTTAGAAGCGCAAATTGATAATGGTCCGGTGAATTAGTCGATGGGGCTTATTGTAGATAGGGATTACTCTGATTTTTTTTCTTTAGCGATATGCTCAATATTTCGCAGAATCCCTTTTTGTTTACTGCGTTTCAGCGGTGAGTCCTGAAAGACCTTGCGAAAAGTTTCTTCTGTTATCTCTAGCCAATCTCTTTCATGGTATTGCATCACTTCGGGTATAGGCGTAAAGTCTGGTTCTTGGGTGGGTGTTGCAAATCGATTCCAAGGACAAACCTGCATACAGATATCACAGCCAAACATCCAATCCTTCCATTGAGGAGTATGTTCGGTGAAGGCTTCTTTGAGCTCGATGGTGAAATATGAAATACAACGACTGCCATCGATTTCCTTGTCGGGTAAAATGGCCTGGGTAGGACAAGCATCGATGCAGGCGGTGCAGGTTCCGCAATAATCTCGCAGCATGGGCAGGTCGGGTTCCAAGTTGAGGTCTGTAATTAAGGTGGCAATAAAAAAGTAAGAGCCTTGTTGTTTTGTAATCAAATTGCCATTTTTCCCAATCCAACCTAATCCACTTTGAACTGCCCAGCTTCTTTCTAATATCGGTGCGGAGTCTACAAAACAGCGACCATTGATTTCACCAATCTCATCCCGAAGCGTTTCAAGCAAGACATTGAGTTTGTCGCGAATGACGACATGATAATCTTTCCCAAAGGCATAAGCCGATATTTTCGGTAACCCTTCTGGCTGTTGCTGTTCGGGATAATAATTCATCAATAAAGTGATGACTGATTTGGCGCCTTCCACTAATAAACGAGGATCGACTCTTTTGTCGAAGTGATTCTCCATATAAGCCATATTCCCTTGGCGACCTTTGCGTAACCATTTCTCTAAACGGAGCGCGTCCTCATCTAATCGCTTGGCTCGGGCAATGCCACAAAATGAAAAACCCAAACGATGAGCTTCTGCTTTTACAAAAGAAGATGGAGTAAGATGTGGCATTACGGCGACAAATTATACCAATTTTGGAGATTTTTTAACGCCAAAGCCCATAACTTTACCCGCCTGTTCGAAAAATAATATCCATCTTATACAAGCTTCTCTTCATGAATAAAAAAGCGCTTTTTCCCTTAGTCGTATTATTGGCTGTAGGTGTATTTTTTTCTTTACGACTTATTGCTGATCAACATGGCTGGCAGCCTGATGGGCAAGAAGTAAATATCGAACCTTATTTAACTCCTGATGGAGCCACCCTCACAAAAAGTCAGGCGATTTTATCAACCATCAGCAAGGTAATTGCTGATGGACATTATTCGCCCAAAGATCTCAACGACGATTTTTCACAACGCGTGTTTCAGCGTTATATGGAGATGACGGATTACGGGAAATTGTTTTTTTTGACTTCTGATATTGAAGACTTTAAAAAATACGAAAACAAAATCGATGATGAAATTCGCGAAGGCGGTACTCACTTATACGACAGTGTGAGTATGCGATTTAAAGTTCGATTAGAAGAAGCGGAGACTTATTATAAAGAGGCACTTTCGCAACCTTTTACCTTTACAGGTAATGAAGAAATTGAATTAGATGGTAAGAAGCTCAATTGGTGTCAAAGTAAAACGGAATTGAAAGAGAGATGGAAAACCAGTATGAAGTACCGAACCTTATCTCGTTTACAAGAATTAAAAGATGAGCAAAAAGCGATTGCTGAAAAGAAGGTGAAAGAGAAAACGGACACAATAAAAACGGATGTTCAACTAGAGAAGGATGCCCGTAGTACTGTAGAACGTAGCATGGTTAGCTATTTTAAGCGTATTCGTAAAATTGGTGATAACGATCGATTTGCGGCTTACATGAATAGTATTTGTCATGTGGTTGATCCGCATACCGATTTCTTTCCACCCAAAGACAAGCAGCGTTTCGATGAAGAGATGAGCGGATCTTTTGTAGGGATAGGGGCACGACTTCTCGATAAGGAAGGTACTTGTCGCATCGAATCGGTATTGCCGGGTAGTCCTGCCGCGAAAGAAGGTCACTTGAAAAAAGAAGATGTAATCATGAAAGTGGCACAAGGTAGCGAAGAGCCCGTAGATATCTCAGGCTGGGATTTAGATGATATCGTTTCTTTGATTCGAGGAAAATTAAATACCGAAGTGCGCTTAACCGTTAAGCATGCCGATGGAAATATTGAAGTGATACCTATTATACGAGGTAAGGTAGAAACCGAGGCCACCTTCGCGAAATCAGTAATTATTAAGACCGACAATATTAAAATTGGATATATTTTATTGCCTGAATTCTACGCCGATTTTAACGATCGAAATGGTCGTCGTTGTAAAATCGATATGCAAAAAGAAATCGAAAAGTTGAAGGCAGAGAAGGTAAATGGAATGATAATCGATCTGCGAAATAATGGAGGTGGATCACTGGATGATGTTGTTGAAATTGGAGGTATGTTTATTGATAAAGGTCCTATTGTACAAGTTAAATCCCGAAATGCCATGGCCGAAGCCCTGAGAGATGAGGTAAGTGGGACTTTATACGATGGTCCTTTAGCGATACTCGTGAATCAAGGAAGTGCTTCCGCTTCGGAAATTTTAGCGGCGGCGATGCAGGATTATAAACGCGGACTCATTATCGGTTCTACGTCTTTTGGAAAGGGAACCGTTCAGCGCATTTTTCCTCTCGAGAATTTTTATCAGGGCGATCAATCTTTATTGCCATTCGGTTCGATAAAATTAACCCTACAAAAATTCTATCGAATCAACGGAGGTTCTACTCAATTAAAAGGGGTAACTCCCGATATCGCAATCCCAGATCTATACGAAAAAATGGATGTAGGCGAACGCAAAGACTCAAACTCATTGGCTTGGGATCAAATTGCTAAAGCCGATTATAAACCGTTGAAATCATCTGTCGACTTTGCTCCGATTATTGAGGCTAGTCGCAAAAGAATTAGCAACAGCGATGCCTTTAAACTGATTTCGCAAAATGCGGATCGATTAAAAAAACAAAACGAAGAAAATCGATATTCGCTGAATCAACAGAAATTTCAGCAGCAGATGAAAGAAGCGAAAGATTTCTCGAAAAAGATTGAAGATCTGGACAAGAGTAAAAAATTGTTGACGATTGATAATTTGCCTGTTGACTTGCCATCTATTAAAAAAGATACGATTTCGGTTCGTACAAACGAAGACTGGTTAAAATCATTACGCAAGGATCCTTATATCTCTGAAGCGAATAATGTGCTTATCGATTGGGGAAAGTCGATACAAAGCGCTGGTGGACTGATTAGTCCTTCGAAGAATTAATTTTGTGCATTGACGTTGATGGTTGTTGGATAATGAAATCAGAAAGATTGATTATCAGCTAATTAGCGATTCATATGTTGTAAAACCCAATAATAACTTCGCGTAATTCTATTTTATTGATTGTGACTTTTATCTATAGCTATAGGTCTGTGTGCTAAAGTATTTGCCCAATAACTTGTATTCGCAAAAAAATGGGCATATATTTCTACAACAAAAAACTACTGACTATGATATTCCGACGTTATTACACCCTTCAGAGTAAAAAAAATGCGGAAGACTTGAGGCAATCACTTCTTGGTCAGCACCTAAAAGTTCATGTTCTAGACTTCGAAGTGATGGATCGAGATGGGGATCTTAAAATCATCCCGCATGCCGAAGATGAAGATCATATCTACACCTTGCCGATTACTCGATTGCGAGTTGCCAATGATGCTAACGGCGGTTGTACGATCAAGATGATGAGTAAGCCAAGGCGAATAGATATTGGAGGACCTTATTTAGTAATGATCTTTGTTGTGTTTGCCCTACTGGCCGCCCTGTTGGTTTACTTTTTCGGACAAGGTAAGTATAATAACACAGCTTATATTTTATCCGGAATTTCTTTGATTGTGTTTTTGTTGCTTTGGTTCCGATTAGAGAAAGGTTACTTCGATTATATCCGTAAAGTGAAGGATTGGGTGAAATCAAAAGCCTAATTAGCGATTCAGCTCGAACAGCTCAAATCCTTTTCCATGCAAACGAAGATGAAAGGATTGAGCAGGAAGGATTGGCAGCTTATTGTTTTCTGCCACATAGAGGTAGTACGGAACGTTATATCGCTTCATTTCGGCGATTAGTTCTTCATGGCTATAGTCAGTTCGTTCAATGGTATAGAACGGATTATGATTTAGATAAGCAATCACCCACATTCGTCCCGCATCACTAGCATTCGATGTAAATGCGCCTTGTATGCCCGCCTTTTTTATTTCGGATGCCATGTCAAAGAGGTCTTTGTTTTTGCCTCTCAGGGCTTCGATTTGAATAACAGGATACACAATAAAAGATGTTGCAAGCATCACGATACTGAGTTGTTTGAGAAGATTACTCTTTTCTGTGAGATATACTGGCAATAAATAAGCCCCTAATATCATCAATAAGAAAACTTCTAGCCATAGATACCGAGTCTCTATATGCATGGTGAGATATCCCAATGGCAAACAGAGACAGGTTAAAAGCAGCAGAGATAATTCATTATGATGAGGAATCGCTCGATCTCTTCGAATAAAAAGGCGATAAATACCAAGTAATAAAATCATTAAGGCTGCGAAGGAAATTTCCGAAAAACAAGTGATATTCATTAAACAAGTATGGGCAACCCGAAACAGCCAATGAAAAAAATGATGGGTCGAACTAAAAGGACTATTCAGGGCAGCTTGACTAGGATAAGGATCTTCCCAAAAAGAAGGCGAATCAGCATACCGTGGTGGAATCAATAAACGAATATCTGCTGTAAACTGTTTGCCACTATTGATGTTCCAACTCATATTCATTTTGCCGGCAAGTCCGCTCAGCGACCATACATGATACTTTTGATGCAGCGAAATACTTGCCGGTAATACCCATAAGATGGCTACCATAGCGCCTAAAGAAAAGTGTTGGATGGCTTGTCTAAGTGTAAGTTGCTGTTGGTAGACGAAATACCCGAAGACAATGGCTGAGTGAAGAATGAAAAATGGAAGCGAATAGGCCTTGGCGTAAAATCCTATACCCATCAAGGAGGCTGCGGCAATTATCTTTTTGGAAGAATAGATATATCCTTTCGAAAAAACCAGTAATAGATAGGGTAGGGCAAAGAGCAATTGTAATACATCCCCAAACACTTGAAAATAAACAGCGAATGCTAAAAATATAGCGGAAGCTTTGAGTAAGGCAAGACGGGAAAAAGCAGACAAGTTAAATCGGCAAAACAGAAGATGAATCCATGGCAATAGCATAGCGCCAAAACTTATATTTAGTGCCTTAGCTACAAACCAGGCATCGTAACCATGACGAATAAAGGGAGCGATTAACCATGCGTTCATCGGGCTCCATAAGGCATTTACACTTTCTGCATATTGCTTATCTGCCACACGTTTCGCTAAGGTTAGATAAGCCGTAGCGTCGCTGTCGAGCATATACCCTAGCCATGGATGTAAGGCATAGCATAGTATCGCATACAGGGCAAGCGAAAAGGGTAAAATTAATTTAGGTGAGCGAAGCATGTAGTCGGCTAAAATACGGAAAGGCCTGCAACATCCTACTACCATACCAGCTAAAAAATTCGCCATCTACTAAAACTACTCTCGATTTCGGAAATTTTTCTTGCCAGGCTTGTTGATGTTTTTCTGCAAATGGGAAGGGTTCACTAGATAAAAAAATCAAATCTGGTTGTAGCTCATAAATTTGCGATTCTTCTAAAACGGGATATCGTGAGGTGTCAATAATATTTTGCCATCCTGCCGCTTCTAGCATAGCATGAATAAAGGTATCGTTTCCGGCCGCCATGATGGGGGCGTTCCAAATAATATACAAGACTTTTTGTTGCGACTGTTGATGGGCGCATGTCTGTATGGCTTTGCTGATGCGGGCACATAGTTCATCCGCAGCGTTTTGACGATTTACAGCTATGCCGATAGCTTGTATCGCATCGAGTGATTGTGATAGGGTGTAGATATCGGTAAGTAATACCTTATGTTCATTTTGCAATGCCTCAATTTGCTCTCGTGTATTTTCTTCTTTGTTGGCAATAATTAGATCAGGTAATAAAAGGCGTATCGTATCAAGATGAAGTTGCTTGGTGCCCCCCACTCGTTTTTTTAGGCGAAACCAAGTCTCAGGATGAATGCAAAATTTGGTAATACCTACCACCTCCTCATCTAAGCCCAAATCAAACAGTAGTTCTGTTAGCGAAGGGACTAAAGAAACAATGCGCATCTTTTATTGTTTATTAGGTTCAGCGTCTGCCGGACTGCGAAAAAGAGATTTGTACAAAAGCAGAATAATAAAGGCAAAAACTAAATCATAAGGAAACATAATATTGCCAAATTCGATACCGAAAGCTGTTCTGCCAAAGAATAACTTCATAGCTAGTTCCATAAATAATAGCGAGAAATAAATCAAAGCACACCAGCGCTTACCCAAAAAAATACCTGTCCACGCCAACGAAAACAGTAAAAGAAAAAATGGATAGAAATGATAGATGGTCCATCCTTGATAATCTGAAAATAAACTCCAAAACGCGTGACCGCATATAAAATAATGAAACAGTAAAATGAGGATTGTGATAATACCTAAAAAATATTTCTGCATATTTTATCTAAGATTTTTCTTTCGCCTGAGACGATGTTTTTTTATATTTTTTTCGTTTACTACTGAATAGATCGTGTAAACTATTGAATACTTTTTTGTATGAAACACCCAGTCCGCCTTTCGTAATATTATTCCCTTCGGTATTGGCACTCGAAGAGCTGAAGGCATTGAGGCGTAAGCGCCCGTCTTCTGTTACCAAGTACTGGGCTTTAAGGTCGCCGCCAAAGTTAAGGTTATTACTACTCGTTTTATTGGCACTATTTCTATCAATGTCTACATTAGATCCAAAGTCTACAATCACTCGGTCTTTAAATAAGTTAGCCGACAAGCCAAAATTAAAGCGGTTGATATTCGCTTGTTGTGCATCCATCGAATAGGTGCGATTGTATCCTAAATTCAGGGAAATATTTTTCAATCCTGTTACATCACTAAAGACATTCGTTAATCCCGACGACAAGGCATTTCCAATTAAGTCAGATGCGGTGGCAACTCCACTTCTTTCCGTATTGCTACCGCCCAAGCCTTCCGCACTTTTGAATTCGCCGAGCAATAACAATACCCCAGCCTGAGATACCAATTCATTTTCGTTGGTTTTGATCTGCTGTAGTTTGTCGTAGGCTAGGGTGCCAATGGCTTTATTGCTAGGTTGAGTAATATCGAAGGTGATATCTGGATTTGATAATTCGTTTTTTAGATA
>JBEISB010000195.1:0-3746 GCA_040375635.1 Chitinophagaceae bacterium
TGTTGGCGTAAGGTATAATATTGAGCAAAGGCTTCGACGGTATCGATGGCAGGACGAGCACCTTGTTCTACTTCGCCTTTTACAAGTAATACCCTCTGATAGGTTTTATTTAGTTGTGTTGAAATAATTTGTAAGGTTTCGTATTCTTTAACCCACGACCAATATGTGGATAACGCATCGAAGAGTAAATTATTGACGATCAATTTCTTCTCTGTTTCTGATTGACTGCGCAGTAATGATGCTTGTTGCAAGGCGGCTCTCCGTTTGTCATACAGCAGCGAGTTCAACGAAAACTTCACACCCACAAGATTACTTTGTCCAAGACTGACTTCAGGATCTATTCTGCTGCCTTTATGATTTTCTATGCCCGCTTTGATATCAACCCCATACCAAGTAGGTATAGTGATTTCGGCATTGCCATGTGAATAGTAAGGCTTACCACCCACTTCTTTTTGCTGAATTCCCGACGAAAAAACCGGATCAAAAGCACCGCGGTTGGCTTGTATATTGGCATTGGCTTTTTCGATCGAGATATCGGCTTGTTTACAGATGGGATGAAAGGATTTAACGATTTGGGTAAACTGTTGTTTAGACAATGAATTTTCTTGTCCATCCATACCCAAAGCAAGGAAAGAAAATAAAATGACTAGCAGACCGTATTTATTTTTTACTTTTTTTATCATCTTTTGAAGTTTCGTAATAGTCTGGCGGGAATCCGTTTACATTTCGCCATAATTCGTACCAGACAGATACATTTTTTAATAGAGCAATAGACGAGGCGCCTACACCCATCTTTAAAGATTTTGGCCAAGGTTTACTTGTTTTATCTTCAGCCACTAAGACCCTAAAATCTCCTTTCGCATCGGCTGTGTTTTCGATGGCAACAATTTGTCCGCTAAAGATCCCGTAAGAAGCACCCGGCCAGCCGCTAAATAAAATGGCTGGGTAGCCGTCGAATAAAAATTTCACTTCTTGTCCGAGAGAGAGAAGAGGAATGTCGATAGCTGGCACAAAAATTTCGACAGCATGAGAAGGACTGCTAGGAACAATTTCGGCAATTTTTTCACCCTCTTTAATGATTTCGTTAATACCTGCCTTGGCGGCTTTTACGATTTGTCCACTTTGAGGTGCCAGCAGATAATAAAAATTATTTCTCATAACATAGTTGGAGGCTTGGTTGTTTAGCTTAGCAATTTCTGCTTCTCCAGCTGCGATTTCACTATTGGCTGAGGCCATCTCACTGCGGGCTTTATAGATCTTCTCATTATACTCTTGCAGAATCTGGTTGATTTCACTTTTCGCATTCAAGAATTTATTAGCAGCACTAATTTTTTTGGCAAGAGAGCTTTGTTTGGCTTGTATGCGCTGCTCGATTTGCAGGGTCGACATCAAACCGCTATCCTTCATAATATAAGCTCTTTTTAATTGAGTCTCTGCAATGGCATACTCATTTTCGGCGGCCATGGCATCCATGCTATCGCTCACAACCTTAATCGTAAGTTGTCGTGTTTTTACCTGTAACCCTTGCTCTAACGCACTGATTTGATTTTGTATAGCCTCTACTTTTAAACGATATTGATTGATACCATTTGTTTTGGCACTGATTTGATCTTGGGTTCTACTAATCAGGTTCGGATCTAAGTAGCTGTCTTTTATTTCCGTGAGTTGAGCAATGGTATCACCGGTTTGCACTAGATCTCCTTCCTTTACATACCATTTTGCAATTTTACCTCCAATCACAGAGTTTAATTCTTGTGGACGATTTTCTTGACGTAAGGTGGTTACATACCCTCGGGCACGGATGTTTTGTGTCCAGGGAAGAAAGAGGATGAAGATACCCATCACGATAGTACCTGTAAACCACTTTATTACTCTGCTTTTTCTACCTTCGAGATAAACAGCAGGTATCGACTTAAACTTATACGATGTTTCGAGGGCTTCAATTTTCTTTTTGATCTCATTCATACGATATGGTTATTTAAGCTTTTCCTAATCTAATTACCCTCGAACATTTTTCAGCAAATTGTTGGTCATCGGTTACAATAATTACGGTTGCGTTTTGGCATGCTGTTAATAAATACTCTTTAACCCGAGTGGCATAAAGATCTTCTAATCCTTGCCAGGGATGTTCAAGTAATAACAATGGAGTTTTATGAATTAAAGCTCTAGTAAGCATAATTTCACGGGTGGTAATTTCGGGTAAATGATTATTCATGGGGATGATCCATTGTTCGAATCCCTTTTTACATTTTTCGATATATGTTCTCAAGCCTGTGATGTCGGCATATTTGTAGAGTTCTTCTTCTGAGATATCGGAAACTCCAAGACAAATATTGTCTTTGATCGTTCCTTCAAAGATGTCTTGTCCGCCAAGCATAACGCTAATGGATCGACGATAAATCGCAGGTTCAAAATTTCCGATGGGAATATCATTTATAAAAATATTGCCATGTTTGATTTCATAAAGACCAGAAATGAGTTTTAGTAAAGTAGACTTACCGCTTCCTGTATTTCCCATCAAACATACTTTTTCTCCACTGCTGATATTTAGATTCATATCTCGCAAAACCCACTCTTCATCTTTATAGCCAAAAGAGAGTTGTTGCGTTTTAATCGAAGGGGCATTGCTAAGTTTTAAAGTAGCATTGCCTTCTGTATCTTTTTGTATATCGATGAGTTTATTTATTTTTTCTACCGAGGTGAGCGTGTCATATACCTTATCGAGATTAATAACCAGTTTTTCTATGGATTCTACTATAGACATAATGACAATTTCGGTGGCGATGAACTGTCCGATATTTAATTGTTGATTGATTAATAGATAGGAGCCAACAATGAGCATAGATGAAACGATAATTACTTTAAAAGCAATTAAGGTCCAATATTGAACTATTAATATTTTGAAATGAGACGTTCGGGCGGTAAGGTAATTGAAGATAAAATTGTCGGCTTTTGACAATGTCCAATCGGGACGCTTAACAAATTTTAGATTAAAAATGGTTCGCGATAGTTCTTGCAAATAGTTGGCTACTTTATATTTATGGTCACTTACCTGCAGACTTGTATGTAAGCCTTTATTGCCGGTATATCGAATGATGATAAATAGACTTAGTAAAAGCAGAATGCCGAAAGAGATGAAAAAAGGGTGGTAAAAAGATAAGAGGATCAATCCAAACAATATCTGAATGGTTGCTGCCGGAATGTCGAGCAGTAATTTGGAGAGACTTTTCTGTAAGGATACAACGTCAAAAAAACGATTGGATAATTCGGGTAATGAATATTTGTTGACGTGCAATAAATTTAGATTAGGAATGGATTCGGCATATTGAAACGAGTAGCGCATAAATAATTGTTGTTGCACTCTCTCTGTCAACTTCATTTGATTAACCTTCAGCATACCGCTCAAAAAAACACCAACAATCACAAACGCAATCAGCAAAATTAAGGATACCGAAACGGCACCACCCATCACAAAACCAATAATCGATTGAATGCCGAGAGGTAGCGAAAGGGCCACTAAGCCAGAAAATATGGCATAGATGTAGATGTTGTAGATTTCCTTTTGTTGAAATCGCAGTATCAATAGGAGTCTGCTTAGGTTAGATGTTTTCGTATCGTTCATAGTTATTTGTCTTATGCCTTACTAGATTGAAAATTGTAGTAAAGAAATTCATTTTATGGGTTTCTTAATTATTCTTAATAGATGTTTATATAGATAGAACTTATTTCTTAGTGAATCAGAAACA
>JBEISB010000066.1:0-10760 GCA_040375635.1 Chitinophagaceae bacterium
CAGCTTTTCTGTACAATGGGTTTTAAATCATCAATTCTTGGAAATGACTTTTGCAGACACAGCCACCAAACCTTTATATACAGCAAAAGTGTATATTGGTTATGATTGTCAAAAAGAAAAATACGTCATTCATTGGATGGATAATTTTGGTGGAGCATTTTCCGAAACATTGGGCTATGGAGCAAAGAAAGACCAATCAATAGAAATGTCATTTGAATATCCTGCAGGACACTTGCTAAACACATTTTCATTTGATGAGAAAAATAACCAGTGGACATCTCATTCAGTAACTAAAGATGAAACAGGGAACTGGGTAACATTTGGACACATTCTTTTACATCGTGCAAACTAATATCGGGAGACTGCGAATCGCTGGCAGCATCGTAAACAATTTGGTGATTCAGTGGTTGCATGAGGCTTAGGGTTTCGGCCCAAGTTCAGTAATGGCAGATAATTTGGTGTTACAGAAAGCTAACTTTTGTGGTTACCAAACGATAATAACTCTCTTTTATTCTACTTTCTTCTTTGGGGTTGATTTTTTTTCTAAAGCCGCATCCAAATCAATTCGATTTTCCCAATTGGCCTTGAGGGTTATGGGTTCGGGTAAAGCAATAACATGTTCGGGTTGCTTGCGCGGTTGCAGAAAATTACCATTATCCCAAGTTCCATTTCCATTATCATCTTGTAAAATACGAAGGGAGTATCTTTCGGGTACTAAAAAAGGAATTCTGAGCTGGTTATCTTGAAGGGCTTGTCGTTCAACCCATTTATCGTTGCGTAGTAATTCTAAAATTTCATTGGGTTTGAGTTTTGTTTTTATTTTAAGCCAACCATAGTCGCTGCTTCTTTTGGTTCGAAACGAACATTGGGTAGCCGCGCCCTGCCAACCGGTACTGTCTTGTATAAATCCTTTTAATAATTGTAATGTATATACCGCATCTTCGGCCCATTGTGTACTAATTTGAATTTTGGTTTTCGTTGAATCAAGCAACACCTGTGCGGTGGCATCAAGTTCTTTATCCTGATATAATCGTATCCGACTAACATCCATAGTGCTTAAGGGAGACGAAAAAATCAAACGGAGTGTATCGGCAATATCTAAACTTCTTTTGTTGATATTGCTGGTATCGGCATTCAACACAAAACTTCCTTTGCGCTGATCGGACGTTTTTGGTTCTGCACTTTTACGACTGAATGTTTTTTTGGTGTCGGCCGTGGAGGTATCGGTCTTTTCTTGACACACAAAACTATACAGTACCATAGATTTACCATTACCCGCTTGTACTAATGAGTCGGCAAAGGCTATTTTTTCGGATGATAAATCATAGCGTAAATTCTTATTGGCATCCTGTAAGGCATAGAGTCGAAAGGCTTTGTTGGGTAAATTTTGTAGACTAAAATTTCCTTGCTGCGTTCGTTGGGCATACATGGGCTTCTCATATTGAAACGCCGAGTCGGAAGTATTGGCGGGATAAAGCATTACCTGAACCGAAGTATCGGGTAGTCCGGTGCGTGCATCAATGACCTCACCGTTTATTTGCAAAGAATCGAAGTAGTTTCCTGTAGAAAAGGTAAAATGTAAATCTTTATAAATATTGCCTTCGTGTAAATCCGAAACAGCATCGCCCATAGATACCCAATAAGTAGTATTGCTTTCAAGTAAGGAGTCGTCGATATGGATGCTAACCCGATTTTTTCGTGCCGTGACTTTCGGGTTCGACTTCAACATGGGTGTAATGGTTATTTGATTGGCAACATCTTTTACTTGCACAAATTCATCAAAGTCGAAGTAGATATTTCCGCCTACAAAATGCAGGGCTGAGTCTGCCATACTACGTTTTACCAGCTTAGGTGGAGTGGTATCTTTGAGTCCGCCCGTTGGACTAACAATGTTTGCGCATGAGCACCAATACAACACTGTTGAGAAGAACAATAAAAAACGAAGTGATTTCACCTTGCAATGATAAGCAGGATTTATAAGTTTTTCGATTCAGGTGATGGGTTCCGTCAGAAACTCCTATTTTTATCTTTTCTAATTGAATATCATATATGTCTACCGAAATCCGTAACCTCGAACCTCAAGCACTTTGGAATCATTTTGCTGATTTAAACACGGTTCCTCGCCCCTCTAAAAAAGAAGAACGTGTTATTGCTTTTATCAAGGCCTTTGGCGAAAGCTTGCATTTACCAACGCAAGTGGATGCAGCGGGTAATGTTATCATCAAAAAGCCAGCCACTGCAGGTATGGAAAATCGCACACCGGTTGTAATGCAAAGTCACCTCGATATGGTGCATCAAAAAAATGCCGATACGGTTTTTGATTTTGATACCCAGGGAATTGATATGTATGTAGATGGCGATTGGGTAAGGGCTAAGGGCACTACCTTGGGTGCGGATAATGGCATTGGTGTTGCTAGCATTATGGCGATATTGGCATCCACAGATATTGCGCATCCACCTATAGAAGCCTTGTTTACGATAGATGAAGAAACGGGTATGACGGGTGCATTTGCCTTAGCCGGAGGTTTGCTCAACGGAAGAATTTTACTTAACCTAGATACCGAAGAAGATCATGAACTAACGATTGGATGTGCTGGCGGTATTGATGTAACGGCCACAGCATGCTATACGCCGCAAACACCTGCCTATCAACATTCCTTTCGTTTATCTATCAAGGGACTGAGTGGTGGACATTCAGGGACTGAAATTCACTTAGGTCGGGCCAATGCTAATAAATTAATGAATCGATTGCTTTGGGAATTAAAACAACAATTTTCGATAGAGGTCGCTAGCATAGACGGCGGCAGTTTACGCAATGCCATTCCCCGCGAGTCGGTTGCTCATATTGTTTGTGATCCTAATCATACCGCAGCCTTACAGCAATATGTTAATCAATACATACAAACTCTTCAACTCGAATACAAAACCACCGATCCTAAACTCTTTGGCGTTTGTGAGCTTGTCGACTCGCCCTCAGCAGTATTACCTACAGAGATTTTATCGTCTTTGCTCAATTGCGTGTATGCTTGTCCGAATGGCATTTACAGAATGAGTCCGGATATTGCAGGATTGGTACAGACATCAAATAATGTGGCTCGCATTTCGGTGAATGAGGGTAAGATAACGATTATGTGTCTCTCTCGTAGTTCGGTAGAAAGCGAAAAATTAGATTTGGCTCATGCGCTGACGGCTTGCTTTCAGCAGATGGGGGCTTGGGTAGAGACAGCGGGTTCATACCCGGGTTGGATTCCCGATCCACATTCGGATATTGTTACTTTAATGAGCCAAATCTATAAAACTATGTTTCATGAAGAAGCACATGTGATGGCTTGTCATGCAGGACTCGAATGTGGCATTTTAGGACGCAATTACCCGGGAATGCAGATGATTTCGTTTGGTCCTAATATTTATGGCGCTCATTCTCCCGATGAAAGAGTACAAGTATCGTCGGTGCAAAAATTCTGGTCTTATCTATTAGAAACCCTCAAGCAAATACCTATTGCTCCTTAGTTAAGGATTGAGTCTTTGCAATAACCATATTGGGTTTGATGCACTTCGGGTATATACAAAGCGATCGTGTAAACGACTTTCACGACCTTGCCAAAACTCAATAGCGCTGGGTGTTACCGCATATCCACCCCAATGCGGGGGACGAGGAATTTCTTGGTCGGCGTATTGCTGATCTAAGGCAGCATATCGCTCTTCGAGTTGTTGGCGCTTGTCGAGGACTTGACTTTGCCAACTAGCCCAGGCGCCTAGCTGACTTTGACGGGGCCGTGAGGAGAAATAGAGATCTGATTCGGCTTCGTTGAGTTGACAAACTTTGCCTTCAATACGAACCTGCCGTTGTAATTCCCGCCAAAAAAAATTGAGGGCAACATAGGGATTAGCTGCTATATCATGACCTTTATGGCTATGATAGTTAGTAAAAAAAACAAAGGCACCGTTTTCAATGCCTTTCAACAATACTATGCGAGAATGGGGTTTTGTCTCGGCATCAACAGTAGATAAACACATGGCATTTACTTCCTCAATTTCCGAATGCTGAGCATCCAAGAACCACCGGTGAAACTGCTGTAAGGGATCTGCATGAAGGTCATGCTCATCAATACTCGCTAAGAGATACTCTTGCCTGATATCGGCAATGGGCTTATGCATAGAAAAATGAGACGATGATAGTCAATTATTCTTTAACGTATTTCTTCATCACATACACTAAAGCAACGGCCATCACTATAAAATAAAAAATACATCCCCAGTGGCCAATTACATTACCAACTTCGTAAATAGATAGTAAGATTCCCTTCATCTTGAAAATTTTGAGCAAATATAGTACAACTAGCCTCTTTTCCTATGCCTGAATTTGAAAACAAATCCTCCTTGTGCTAGCGATTTTCCATAACCGGCTTCGAGATAAATTGCCGTGCGGGTTAAAAAGTAATATCGGATACCAAAACTCATTTCGGCACTGATAGGATAAGGCAATTTGAATTGCGACTTAAATAGGGTATCGTCTGGAAGATAGGTTGTAAAGTCTTTATTCATGAAGTGATTATAACCAGCACCCCCACCGATATAAACATCCCATTCTTTATTGACACAGAGATGGTAATTCAGACGAATATTAGCGGAGATATCATGCAATTTTGTGCCGTATTTATAAGGCAAATCCATGGCTTTGTATGAGTCGTAGCGCATACGGGTCCAATCGGCCTTGTATAAAATATATCCAGCCGATAACATAACACTCAATTTACGGGATAATCCTAATTCTGCTTTCCAATAAAAAGGCCCAACACCCACTACCCTGAAATCAGTAGAATCTTTCTGATAATCGAAGAGTTTTTTATCTAGACGAGGTAACCCATAACCGTAGGCAAAATGTATCTGTCCTTTTTCGTGCGCCTTTTGATCCCAATTATAATCCCAATTTGGAATCGAAAAAAACTGGGCCCGCCCCGGCAACGTCATGCTAATCAACGCAACGAATACAAGAAAATACTTGTTCATGTAGAGATATTTGCGAACAAATTACGGAAAAACTATTTACAAATGAAAATAGGAGTTTAAAAACTTTGGGCAAGTACCTACTATTGTGCCTATTCAATCACTGCCAAAGCCTCGATAGGGCTCAATGGGTTTCGTGTTTTCTGATTACATTTACCACGATATCAGTAATATGCGTAGGCTATTTTTTCTCTTCTTTTTTTTCTCTGCCTGTATCACCCGGGCCCAAAATCTATCTAAAACCGCTGTTGCAGAGATTTTGCTCGACACGATTAAAAATAGATCAGCAATTACACCCGGCCGAAATCAGTTATTGTTGATGATCAGCCGCGAGCAAAAAAAAGCAGATGTTGCCGATGGGGTTATCGATAAACGCCTAGACTTAGATGATGATGCACAGAAATCGGATGCTATAACCTTGGCCCTGTTTACCAAGGTGAACCAAACCCTGGCTTATATCGAAAACAACGAAACCGACGATATGACCAAGCGTCGTTATATGGGTCGACTGATCGAAAATCTAAAAATGTTTAATGCCGACATCAACGATGGGTCTTGTGATGTTAAATATTACGCGCATCTCTCCGAGTACACTTACCAGGTAATACGAGGTTTACATAATCATAATTTGGCTGCCTTCGTAAAAGAGAATTGTAATAAGATGATGTATATGATATCGCCATTGTTCGATACAGATACAGAGGCGATGAATGCCTTGGTAGGCGGACTTTGTGATACTTATCCGGATATGTTCATCCGCAAACTAAAGAGTATTAAAGTACCCTCTGCGGCCGATATTATTGTAGCCAAGGCCGCTTCTTATAATCCGAAGATGATACTCAACTACGCTACGTCTACGGCTATCGAACACGATATTGTTAGGCGCAGCACCGATCCCTATGTGAAGGCGATTATCACCCTGGCCGATAGTTGCACCACCCCCCTAAAAGCTATCTTTTTTATTGATCTGTACCGAAAAGGTAAAGTGAGTCTGGGTGAGATTAATAAGTACACGCAAGATGATGATACCTATTACAAAAAGATGGTAGCCCTGCAGCAAGAGGGTAATGTAACCGATATGCGGAATTCGTATCATAAAGAAATGGTGCATGTGGTGTCGCAATATGTAAATACCATTAACGAACTGCACGAATCGTCTGATGCAGTAAGATTTCATGTAACGGATAAATTTTCGGCCACCGAGTTATATTATGTTATTGTGTACGGAAGCGACGATTTATATACCAGTAGCTTTCTGGGTTGTTTCAATCGCTTGTTATATCGGATGAGACCTCGCAGTGGTGATGAATTTCTGACGGATATCAAAAAATATAAGTTCCGGACTTTTATTCGCTTATGCGCTAATTATAATACCCTTTCTCAGTTTCTAAATACGATCAAGACCAACCAAAAAACAGAATTGATGCGTTCGTTTGTTCGTGGACTCGATAATACCGACGAGCAAGACCTTGAAGGTGCTACCGATGTGGCTAATTCGTTTGGCAGTATTAGTGATACCTTGCTGATGCGTCATATGACCGATGAGATACGTAGTGTGCGATTACAGGATAGTTTGCAGAAAAATAAAAAGGGATATAAAATTTACGACATCTTATACAGCATGCTCACAGCAGATAATGATTCGCTGGCCCGTAAGTATGGAATACCCCCTATTTCGGTGATGCCACTCAGTCAGTTGGTGAACGATAGCGGTGTGGTCATTCAACAGGTAATGTTTTTTGGGGATGAAGATGGTAAAGGCGTTTACAACAGCTACCTCAATAGTTTTTCTGCTCCCGATTGGAAAATTCAACGCGAAGAAAAATGGGTAGTCATTTCTTCTCTCAAAGGAAAGCCGGTGGTGATTTATGCCAATAAACCCCTCGATGAGCCCGAAGATGAAATGGCCCAAAATGCTTTGCAAGATTATCTCGACTCAAATGATATTCGTCCAACGGTTATGATACATCGCGGACATAGTTACCATTTGTCTAGTACCCTCGACCATATTAACTACCGACATAAAGTGGTGATATTAGGCGCTTGTGGCGCTTATCAAAATCTTTCGTCGGTATTGAGTGCTTCCGAAGATGCTCAAATTGTATCTACTAAACAAATCGGTACCGGCATTATCAATGGTCGTATTATACGCTTGTTTAACCAACGCTTGTTAGAAGGGAAAGACATAGACTGGGTCGACATGTGGGGCCAGCTTTCGAAGCAATTTGCAAATAGTGATTTAAAAGATCGGTTTGATGATTATGTACCGCCATATAAAAATCTGGGGGCCATCTTTTTAAAAGCCTATCGCAGGGCCGAATAATAAGTAGCGTCTGTTTCCTTGGGTTTAGTACTGAATTTCCTGCTCTTCGATTTGCACCGGCATTTCGCGAAACACATATTTCTGCGTACGCAATTGAGGCTCAAAACCAGCACCCCGTATAGCATCTTGTATACTCTTATAGGTAAATCGATGAGGAGCACCTGCAGCACTAACCACATTTTCTTCGAGCATAATACTGCCAAAATCATTCGCCCCTGCATGCAAACAAACTTGGGCAATTTCTTTCCCTACCGTTAGCCACGATGCTTGGATATTTTTGATATTGGGTAGCATAATTCGGCTCATCGCTATCATTCGAATATACTCTTCGCCGGTGGTATCATTTTTAGCCCTACGAATTTTGGCTAGCAGGGTGTCCACGTCTTGAAACGTCCATGGAATAAAGGCCAGAAAACCATTAGCATGCTCAGGTTTTTCGCTTTGTACCTGACGAATGTCTGCCAAATGTTCAAATCGCTCACGCAAGGTTTCAACATGTCCAAACATCATGGTTCCTGAAGTGGTGATATCGAGCTGATGACACGCACGCATAATATCTAACCATTCTTGAGCGCCACATTTGCCCTTCGAAATCAATCGACGCACCCTATCGTTTAATATTTCTGCACCGGCTCCGGGTAAACTGTCCATTCCGGCTTCTTTCAGTGCTTTTAATACTTCGGTATGTGTACTTTTTTCGAGTTTAGTAATATGTGCGATTTCGGGCGGCCCTAGGGTATGTAATTTTATAGAAGGATACAGCGATTTCAGCTCCCGAAATAAATTCACATAAAATGATAATCCGAGTTCGGGATGATGCCCACCTTGTAATAATAACTGATCGCCACCCCAGCGAATGGTTTCTTCTATCTTACGCTTATACGTTTCGATATCGGTGATATAGGCTTCGGGGTGACCGGGTATGCGGTAAAAATTACAGAACTTGCAATTGGCAATACACACATTGGTGGTGTTTACATTGCGGTCTATCTGCCAAGTTACTTTGCCATGGGGTACCTGAATTTTTCGTAAGGTATTCGCTACCTGCATTAGCTCAGACAAAGGTGCGTGTTCGAACAAAAATAGTCCTTCGTCAACACTTAAAAATTCGAAGGCGAGTGCTCTTTCGTATAGGGAAGCCAGATTCATGGGCGCAAAGGTAAGGGTTAGTAATCGTTCGAGTTATTGTAAATACTGAGTTACTTCTTCACTCATCGGATCTACGCCTGGCGAAAACACTTGCAATAATTTTCCGTGCTCGTCGAGTAAATATTTTTGAAAGTTCCACTTCACCGTATTATCGCTGAATTGATTGTATTTTTTTTGCGTTAGCCACACATATAGCGGATGCATATCTTTTCCTTTTACGTCGATTTTGGCTGCCATTGGAAAGGTTACTCCGTAATTCTTGGTACAGAAGCTCCGAATCTCTTTACTATCTCCCGGCTCTTGAAACATGAAATTATTGCTGGGAAAACCAATCACCACTACCTTGTCTTTGTACTTCTCATACAAGGCCTCCAAATTTTTATACTGCGGGGTGTAACCACATTTCGAGGCAGTGTTTACAATCAGTATTTTTTTGCCTTTGTATTTTGAAAGGTCTATCTGTCCACCATCTAAAGCCTCTACTTTGATATCATAAATCGATTTTACCTGAGCATCGAGGGGTTTAGGGGCTAAGAAGAGAGAAAGCATAGAGAAGAGAATTTTGAAGATACGCATATTGAGATTTTGAGATCAAAGGTAAAGCCTCTTGTTTATCAGAGGCATAGGCATCTGCTATGTTCTATCAAAAATCGCCGACCTTATTTGGAAGGTGCTGTAGACTCAAGATCCATTTCACAAACCGGACACTTGCGCGTACTGTCGGTATACACTCTGTCGCCTTCGCATTTCATAGGACAAGCAAAGCCAATTTGTTTTGCTTTTTCTTCTTTCGGTAAGTTTACCGGAGTATACTCGGGTTCTTTATCTGTTTTCTGGTTTACCGAAAAGGTGCAGGCACTTAGTCCTAACACAACTGCCCCGAAAAGAATACATGCTTTCATCCGAAAAATTTCAACAAAGATAATTATCAACTTGCGTTTCTTGAGCACAAATAAAGTCTAAGCATTGCCTTACTTTACGAAGTAAATAATAATTGTATGCCTTGGGCTATTTAATAGGGTATCATTCATGCAGTGTTCCTTACCATACATGGTTTGACTCGCTTAAGGTTCTTGAAATCCGATATCCATATTCTACCTCAAAACTAAGACGGCAGTTCTCACTATTTTTTACTGTGACAGTAGGCCATAAAATCAGTCGTCGGAATTGTTTTTACCCCAGATTGACGAAAATAATTTACGAGCTGCCCGCGATGAAAACTACCATGATTAGCCACATGCAGCAGGCATTCCCAAACACTTGATTTTTGTTGTTCGCCGGCTATATTGTGATAATGAAATTCATGCAGCAAACCACGGTCATCAAAAATCTTCTCTGTAAAATGAAGGTAAGCTTCGGAGCAAGCTATCCATGCCTGACAAACAGTTTCAAAATTACCCGGAAAATTTTCGTTGGGTGGACCCACCTTCTCGGCCATCAATAATCGCTGCAACCAAATATGTTCGGCTACCCAGATATGTTCGGCTGTAGCTCGCATAGAACCAAAGCTCCCTTTCAGATTCTTCTCTACTACCTCATTGGGTAACGACAATAACACATCAGCAAACAGGCGATTAGCCCATAGGTTATAAGCAGTATACTTGAGAGCGATTTCTTTCATTATCTTACCTTTGGCGGGTTAAAACGTAAATATACAGCACCCCTTTCATGAAAACAGAAAACGATACAACCGTTACTCCTGCCTTAGGATTTACCTCATCTTGCATTCATAGTGGATTTCATAAAGATGAATTTCGCAGTCATATTGGCGGCATCTATCCCGGAAGTACTTACATATTCGATAATACAGAGCAGGCCGTTTCTATTTTTACGGGCAAAGAATCGGGTTATGTATATGGGCGATTTGGCAATCCAACAATTACGCAAACCGAAAAAAAAATAGCCGCCCTCGAAACCTTCGGATTAAAAAACGAACAGGGTAATCCTTTAGAAGTGAAAGCGATTTTACACGCCTCGGGTATGGCGGCCATTACTACACTTGTATTATCGAATCTGAAACAGGGCGAAAAAATCCTCACTCATTTTTCGCTATACGGTGGTACGCAAGAACTCATCGATAAGGTATTATCGGCTCTTGGTATTGAAACGATTCTTGTGGATGGGAAAGATCTTGATGCCATAGAAAAACACTTACAAAACGATGCATCGATTCGTTTGCTCTATCTCGAAACACCCGCAAATCCTACCCTACAATGTGTAGACATAGAAGCATTAACTCGTATTGGTCATCGCTATGGTTGTAAGGTGGCTGTCGATAATA
>JBEISB010000217.1:0-3110 GCA_040375635.1 Chitinophagaceae bacterium
CTATGCCAATCGTCACTAGCAAAATTCCACCCAATAATATGTTCGGGAAGAGTCCAATATTGCCATACTTGGTTTATAGGGCGTTTAACTTGCACTTGGACGGTAATTGGATTTTGCATGAAGTAATTTTAATCACGAAAAATAATCACTTTTCGCAAAGGAAAAGAATAGGATTTGATTTTATTAGGAATAAAAAACAGAGTGTAGTGTTTGTATGTTACACCGTAACTCTGTTTCGTACCCACGGGGGGACTCGAACCCCCACATCTTTCGATACTAGATCCTGAATCTAGCCTGTCTACCAATTTCAGCACGTGGGTTTACTGCCTATGTAGGCTCGCAAATGTAGAATATTCTTATACAGATATCAATAAAGCCCTTTAAAATCTTTGTAAAATAAGCATACCTAAGGGAGCTTGAATGCGCTCAGGCGATGAACAGTGTGGGGTAAATAGGGAATGCTAATCTATTGTATTATGACAGAGGAAGGCTATCCGATTTTGTTTGGTGTTACTTTCTTTAAGGTCTATGTGGTTCTTGTGAATTAGAACTGCTATCGAAAAAATGGGAAATGAATCTTGAATCAAAACGAAACGTCTTGTCAAAATAAAATACGCAGCTGACAATTCATTTTTTTGTGATGGCGTAAACCCATCATCTAGTCAATTATGGGGATATGATTTGTTTATACCTGACCCAGTGGGTTCTCCAACCGTAGTAATAGAACATTGAAAAATCTGCAAAGAGAATGAGAAGCAGAAGGAGAACGAAGAAAAAAAAATCAGAGGTCAAAACAACACTTTCGCTCTGTTTTTCGCTCTGATTTTTTTGTACCCCAGGCGGGACTTGAACCCGCACGGACATCGCTGCCCACAGGATTTTAAGTCCTGCGTGTCTACCAATTTCACCACCAGGGTATTTGCGAACGGCTGTAAACGAAAAATCCATCCGAAACGAATGGATTTTAGAGCGGAAGACCGGGCTCGAACCGGCCACCCCGACCTTGGCAAGGTCGTGCTCTACCAAATGAGCTACTTCCGCGTGTTCGCGTAATTTTTAGGTATTCAAACTATCTAAGAACTGCGTTGGGAGTGCAAATATATATGCAGAATTCATTTTTGCAAAAAAACCTTTCACGAAAAAATTATTGTCCCAAAATCCAAGCAAAAATTAATGGGGCTACAATCGTAGCGTCGCTCTCTACAATGAACTTTGGTGTATGAATATCTAATTTCCCCCAAGTGATTTTTTCGTTGGGTACGGCCCCGCTGTAGGATCCGTAAGAGGTAGTAGAATCTGAAATCTGGCAGAAATAACTCCAGAAAGGTACATCATGCCATTCAAGGTCTTGATACATCATGGGCACTACACAAATTGGGAAGTCACCAGCAATACCACCCCCAATCTGAAAAAAGCCAACCCCTTTACCTGCACTGTTATTACGGTACCAATCGGCAAGCCAAACCATATATTCGATACCACTTTTCATAGTGGTAGCTTTCATCTCATTTTTGATGACGTAAGAGGCAAAAATATTCCCCATGGTACTGTCTTCCCAACCTGGACAAACAATCGGAATGTTTTTTTGCGCTGCTGCCAACATCCAGCTATCCTTAGGGTCTATCTCGTAGTATTGCTCAAGTACCCCACTCAACAACATTTTGTACATAAATTCATGCGGAAAATATCTTTCTCCTTTGGTATCCGCATCGGCCCATAATTGATGAATATGTTTTTGTAGACGACGAAAGGCCTCTTCTTCGGGAATGCAAGTGTCTGTTACTCGGTTATAATGATTTTCAAGCAGGTTCCATTCATCCTGCGGACTCAAATCACGATAATTGGGCACACGCTTGTAATGCGAATGAGCTACCAAATTCATGATGTCTTCTTCGAGGTTGGCGCCTGTGCACGAAATAATTTGAACCTTATCCTGACGAATCATTTCTGCTAAAGAAATGCCTAGCTCAGCTGTGCTCATGGCTCCGGCAAGGGTAATCATCATTTTTCCTCCCTCGGCAAGATGCGTTTCGTAACCTTTAGCCGCATCCATTAAGGCTGCTGCATTAAAATGTCGGTAATTGTGTTCGATAAATTGAGATATGGGCCCTTTTTGCATTTTATAATTTTAGGGACCAAAGGTAATGTTTTGGCTTCAGTTTGCCGAAAGTACCAGCAATATTCTATGGCTATGCTTGGATTGTAAACTATTTCATGAGTCAATCATGCCGAAAAAAAATGACTTACATTTGAGTTCAATTTTTACATCATGAAATATGTAGCCTCCTTTTTATTCTGCTTTATGCTAAGCGGTGTTCTATATGCGCAGGAGTTTGCAAATACACCTTCTACCGGCGCCCAAATTCATGCTAAGCCAATGAATGAGCTGTCGCCTATCGAGCGCATAGAAGATACCTTGGTCTACCTAGCAGATAGTATGTATTACTCGCAGCTAGATGATAATCGGATTGGTGGCAACGAAGAATTTATTCGGGTGTTGAAACGATTTCTTCGAATGCCGGAATCTTTTGAGGCTGATTTAAAAAAGTTGCAAGAGAAAATTGTAATTTTACAAGCACCCGATAATCAATTTCGAATTTATAATTGGGAAATCTCGCGCGGCCCTGCCGAAAGACGATATTACGGGGTAATACAATCGTCTAACGGAACCTTATATCCGCTTATCGATGTTTCTGATCAAATTGTTCGTGGCGCCGAAGATTCTATATTCACAAATCAGCGTTGGTATGGAAATCTTTTTTATAATATTTTGATGAAAGAATCTAAAGGACAAAAATTATACTTTTTGTTAGGTTGGAATGGATTAACACTCAACAGCGAAAGAAAAATAATGGATGTGATGTATGCCGATGAAAATGGGAAATGGGTTTTTGGGAAACCGGTATTTCAAATGCTAGACAGAGGAAAAGCTAAGGAATGTAAGCGGGTTTTGGTTGAGTATGAAAAAGGATCGAAGGTTGCCCTCAATCTAGAAAAAAGTAACGGACAAATTATTTTCGATCATTGCGAATCCCAAATTGGAGACCCGGCCAAAAAATATACTTATGTACCCGATGGTACCTATGATGGATTGAAGTGGAATGGCTCTC
>JBEISB010000111.1:0-7563 GCA_040375635.1 Chitinophagaceae bacterium
CCTGTGGTGGCTATCAATAACTTTCCTGCCGACGCTGCCGAAGAAATTGAATATGTGCAAACCCAATGCGAAAGGCTTGGCGTAAAAGCTGTAATTTCTTACGGGTTTGCGAAAGGCGGCGAAGGCACGCAAGACCTAGCCCGCGCAGTGATAGCTGTGATCGAAAGTGGCGTGAATCATTTTAAAGCTTTATACGATTGGAGCCTTCCTGTGGAAGATAAAATCAATCGCATTGCTACCGAGATCTATGGCGCCGATGGTGTCGAATATTCATCAACGGCTCGTACCCAATTAAAGATGATTAAAGAGTTGGGTTACGATAAATTGCCAGTCTGCATGGCGAAGACACAAAAGTCTTTATCGGATAAAGAAAGTGCTATCGGTCGACCCAAAGGATTTGTTGTGAATGTACGTGAGTTTGAATTCGCTGCCGGTGCCGGATTTATTATTCCCATATTAGGCGATATGATGCGTATGCCTGGATTACCTGCTGTGCCTGCTTCTGAGCATATGGACATAGATAATGCGGGTAGGATTTCGGGATTGAGTTAATAGAGAAACTTGTTTCGTATGGTTACTTCACTATCACTGTCATGATATTTTTTGTACCTTGACCTATGCTTCCTATCCGCAGATTCACTTCTCTCCAATGTAAAAATAATTTCACCCATAATGGTGAGGATATGATTTTGACGGAAGAAAAATTGAATATCGAAATCAACAACGAACCCTATACCATTACCATGCGAACCCCAGGCGATGAAGAAGCTTTAACCCGTGGTATTTTATTTACAGAATCTGTATTTCAACGAACTGATAAACACCCATCCTTTTCGATTAAAGAAGTGAATGCCGATGGATGGATAACCCGTGTAAATGCACAAATAGACGAAAACGATTTATTAGAAGGGATACACGAAAAACGAAACCTGATGTCGGTAAGTAGTTGTGGGATTTGTGGTAAGTTCGATGTAGAATTGCAACTCAAAGGTTTCATCGATTGCCCCAAACCCCTTGCTGCCAATCGCTTACCCGATATGTTCAAGACTATGCTATCGCAACAAAAACTCTTTGCCCAAACAGGCGGTTGTCATGCTGCTGCGGCTGCAACCCTATTGGGCGAATTGCTTACGGTGAAAGAAGATATCGGGCGACATAATGCTGTCGACAAAGTGATTGGTAGTTTGTTGCTACAAAATAAACTAACAGAAGCTCAGGTATTGCTGGTAAGCGGACGGGTATCATACGAAATCGTCAGCAAGGCTCATAAAGCCGGCATCCCATTTTTATGTTCGGTTTCAGCCCCCTCATCGATGGCGATAGATTATTGTCAACAAAGTGGCATTACCCTCATAGCTTTTTGCAGAGACGATCGATTTACGGTGTATACTCATGCCGAGAATATTCGATACTAAGCCTGCCTGTTTTGTATATTTGAGTCACATTAAAAGCAATTATGTCTTCTAACCTCAGCGAACTATCGGGCCGACAAGGTCTTCAGAATAATCTCTTCGAACAATTGGGCCGTCTTGCCCAAGAGACAGGCACACCCAATATTGCTGATCTCGAAAAACTTGCCGACGATTTTTTAATCGGCAAGGCCAATACCTATGGCAGTTCTAGCTTTTACGATTTTACCCGCGAAGAAAATCGAGGTAAAAAAGTATATGTCTGTAATGGTAGTGCTTGCCTATGCGCTGGTACACAAGAAGCGCTTACCGAAAAACTTTCGCAGTATTTCGAAGCTAACGAAATGGGAGAAATGTGTTGCCTAGGTCGATGTCACGAAAATGCTGCCTTTCATTATCAGGGTGTTAATTATTCAGGAAATGACATTGATCAAATAACAGAAATCTGTGCATCAAAAAAAATACGAAGCGATCACTACGAAGTAAAAGCCATAGGACGAGCCGTGCTTACGGATACGATTTCGGATATTGATACTTATTATCACATTTGGAAAACGGCCTTACAAACATCACCGCAAGATCTCTTAAACGAAATTAACACATCGGGTTTACGCGGACGAGGAGGTGCCGGCTTTGCCACTGCCTTTAAACTCAATGCTTGTCGTCAAGCTGAGAGTGCTATCAAATTTATTGTTTGCAATGCCGATGAGGGCGACCCCGGTGCCTATAGCGATCGATATCTTCTCGAACATCAGCCTCATCGCGTGTTATTAGGCATGATGATAGCCGGATATATTTGCGGAGCCGAAACAGGCGTTCTTTATATCCGAGCAGAATATCCCGAAAGTGTTCGTATCATTCAAGAAACCCTTCGTCAACTCGAAGAAAAAAATTTACTAGGCGATAAAATTCTGCAGAGCTCATTCTCCTTTCGCTTTAAGGTAATACAAGCGCAAGGTGCTTATATCTGTGGCGAAGAAACGGCATTGCTATCTTCTATTGAAGGACAAAGACCTGAGGTTCGAGTACGGCCTCCTTATCCGGCACAACAAGGATTATTTAATAAACCTACCGTTGTATCGAATGTAGAAACCTTGGCCTGCATACCCTTTATTATTGAGCAAGGTGGCGCTGCGTTTGCGGCAATCGGCAAAGGAAAATCAACCGGCACGAAATTGGTTTCCTTAGATGGATTTTTTTATCGTCCTGGGATTTATGAAGTAGAGATGGGTACTCCGTTGCAACAAGTGATTGACGATTGCGGACAAGGATTTACCACCGATATAAAAGCTATGCAAATTGGCGGTCCTTTGGGTGGAATTGTGCCCATTTCGAAAATGGATTCACTGAGCATAGACTTCGAAAGTTTTCAGCAAGGTGGCTTTTTATTAGGTCATGCCTCTATAGTTTGTTTGCCCCAATCCTTCCCCATCATCCACTACCTGAAACACTTATTTCAATTTACTGCACATGAAAGTTGTGGCAAGTGTTTCCCTTGTCGTATTGGTAGCACAAGGGGATATGAGATGCTACAAAAAGCCGAAGATGGAACCTATCTACTTGATAAAAAACTGCTCGAAGATTTGCTTGAGACTATGGAAATTGGTTCTTTATGTGCTTTGGGTGGTGGACTTCCCTTACCGATTAAAAATACCCTTCAATATTTTTCGGAAGAATTATCACCGTACTTCACTCGATGAACAATGCTTGAGTAACCATTCACAAATAGGGTTTTCAGGAATACCCTCTTGGGGTTGATAATTTTTAATATGCAGTAACCCTGGTATTTTACCGGATTCGAAACTCCCTAGTTTGTGTTGCATCGACAGGGATTGTGAAGCATTACTAGTTACCCAACGCAAGAATTCTTCGGTACGGATACATGGAAAATGATGTTGCAAGGTTTTGATTTCATTCCATAAATTAAGACTCGTATTCGAAGCTAGACTATCCGTTCCGATTACCATTTTACATCCGCTATCATGCAACAACTGCACATCGGGCAAACGGTTTTCGATATACAGATTCGCCTGCGGACATAAGCACCAAAATACATTTTTATGGTTTGCTTGCGCGAATTCGATATCGGCTGCTGTGCTTACTGTGTTATGTACAAGCATCAAAGGGTCCGGATCGCGTAAGTCTGACAAATAACTAGGCAACGAATGTTTATGCGTAGGAATAAAAAACGAGGTGTCTTGTAATACACTCATAAACAGTTGAAGAAAATCACCAGTGCCCGATAAAAAAATTTCGTTTTCGGCATCACATTCTTGGTTATGGATTGAAGAAGGTTTGCCTGCTCCGTATTGATTTACAAGCGTTCGCAAGGTTTTTGAAACAGAATACGGCGCGTGCAAGACAACTGTACTTGGATGAATTTCTGCAAAGGATTGTTGGATTTTTACAGCCGACGAAAATCTTTCTTCTGCATTGGCATCAAGCAAACCTACGCACTCTACAAACGTATGATAGTGCAAATTAGCTTGTTTTTTTTGTGCTAAACTATCGAGTCCGTTACTGATATCACCCACAGCAATAATGCCATTGCTTATCATTTGGGCTTCAGCATTTGCAATGGCTTGCAAAATTTCTTCCTTCGCAAACCCCAATCGCTTGCTATTAATCTGCATGAGAAAATTTACCAAACCAGTATGTTGTGGAATTACCCCAGCAAAGGCCGAAAGCTCTAGATGACAATGGGCATTAATCATACCGGGCATCAACAATCCCGGCAAGTGTTTCACCAACACATCGTCTATCTCCGTTTCAAATCCGGCAATACTTCCATCGTCATGCACACAAAGCACTTCATGCATGTCACGAAAGCGGTATCCATCAAACAAGGTATCAGCTGTAAAATATCTCATAGGGTAAAAATAACAAAGCCACCCGTAATGAGTGGCTTTGTAAAGAATAAGTATTAATGATTAATGGGCGATGCTCACCTTGCGGGTTATATTCCCTTCAGCAGTGCGCAATGAAAGTGTATACATTCCGTTCGCCAAATTCATGGTATTGATCACCAATCCTTGGTTGCCGTTAAGGCTAGTCAAAGTGTTGTTATATACTGTTTTTCCAGTCATATCCACTAAAGCAATCGTTACATCAGAAATTTTGTTAAGGGTGAAATCAACATTCAGATAATCGTTAGCTGGATTCGGGAAGACATTGATGTTTTCTGATTTGATAACATCGTTCACAGCTGTTGGAAAAACACCAACCCACTTCCCGTTTTGTACTTCACCACTCAATCCGCTAATCAACAAGATATTCGCTTTACAACGAGATAAATCTTGTCCGGCAGGTGCAGTATAAGTAAACGTATGAGAGTAAGTATTTCCGGCAGTCATAGCAGCAGGTAATGAACCCGCTAAACCTGTAAACCCACCTTCGATATTAAGGGCCACATGATTATAATACATTTGAGCAGCAGGTACTGTAGAAGGAAGAGATTCAAATCCACCCATAGGTCCACTAGCACCACCGGCATAAGCATTTGCTTGATTCCAAGTAGACGTTGTACCGTGCATTTCGTCGGCTGTAACAACTAATGTTAATCGATAATCGTAATTCGCTTTCGTTGATACCGCCATCTTTACATCGGCTTTTACCGTAATGGTTTGACCACTTACTGTAGGCTGAGAAAGGGTAAGATCGCCAACACCAAAATCATTGAGGTGATTCGTGTACTCCGTTAAGAAGTCAGATGGATCTGCTTCAATTTTACGACCTACTAAGCCAGAAGGATAACCGCCAATCAAAGGTCCCATACCCGCATCATAAGTAGCAACGGTCATCGGATCGCCATTATGAACCGCAATGGCCACTACATTCGGATGAACTTTTTCGAGTGAGTCCATGAATACAGCACCACGAGGGCACCATTGGCACCAAGTACCCGTAGCCTCTTCGAATACTGGATTATTTACCGGGGTAAACGCAGCACCACCAAATTCAGAAGAAGTAGAATCATTAGCATGATTCATATCTCCACTCACCTCAGCCCAAACTTTAATGGGTTTGATACCAGCAGAAGGCATAGTATAGTTGAAAGAGCATACTTGCGTACCATAAGGAAGCACACTTCCCGTTTGTGGGAACGATTGCGTAGATACACCATCATTTAATTTCACCGTAAAATTAGTTACTGTTTGAGCTCCTTGGTTTTGAAACAAAGCCTGAACAGGAATCGTAGCCCCAGTTGATGCATACGATTTGTAGCTGGCTGTAGAAGGCGTCATAGCCAACATAGCAGCATCACTCGCAGGCAATACTTTCACCATAACATTATCCAACAACAATAAATATTTATCGTTGCTATTGTTTACGAAAGCGATATAAATGGTTTGTCCTGCATAAGCAGAAAGATCTATCGCTCTTGTTGCCCAAGTTTGACCTTCGGCAGCAACAGTCAGTACGGGTGCAGCTGTAAAGCTTGTTGGGTTGTTAGAATTTGAAATTTTTACCTGATAACCATCCGGAAAATTGGCATCGGGTGTAACTGCATCAAACAATAACCAAGCACCGGCTGTTGGGGTAACCGCTGGTGAAATCAACCAATCGTTAGAGATGCCGGGTGATGTATACCAAGAGGTGCTTACCATAAAGCCATCGGTTGAGCCCGTTGGGATACGAGAAACCCATGCGTTAGTACCAAAATTATAAGCAGACAAGTTTGTGGCAACGGTTAAGCCATCTCCGTTGTATTGGGTCCAACCCGTTGGCAAGGCTGGTGGCGTAGTGCCGTTAAAATTGTCTTGCCAGATAACCTGGGCTTGCAGACTGCCAGCAAGTGCTAGCGAGAAGAGAGAAAGTAGTATTTTCTTCATTGTAAATATTTTGAGGTGGCAATTTAAGTGAAATTTTAGAGATTACTTTCAGATTCCTGCCAAAGGTTCATTTTCTACGATTACTTATAACCAATCTACAAGCCATGCAAAGAATTTGGCGCATTGCGAAACCTGTCGATATGAATCAACATACAGGATAAGTCTTATATCGATTTGTATTAGCCTACGATACCCACCAGCTCAACCTCAAAAGTGAGATTCTTGCCAGCCAATGGATGATTACCGTCTAAAACAACCGTTGTTTCTTTAATTTCGGTAACAATAACAGGTAAGTGATTTCCTTCCTGATCCATCATATGTAATTCCATGCCCAATTGCGGCTCACCCATTTCGGCAGGCAATTGATCCTTACCAAATTCAAAAAACATCATTTCGTTTTTAGGACCGTAAGCTTCTAAAAATGGGATGTTCAGGGTTTTCTTTTCGCCAACCTCCATTTGTAATACACCATTATCGAAACCATGGATAACCATACCTTCGCCTACTTTAAATTCGAGCGGCTCGCGACCTTCTGAAGTGTCAAACAGAGTACCGTCGTCGGTGAAAGTTCCTTTGTAATGGATACGAATGGTATCGCCTTTTTTTACTTGTGACATGAACGTAATTTATAGACACCAAAGGTAGTCCGAAAGTGGGGCTGATAAAATTTATTTCACAGACCCTGCAGGCATGAACCTCCATTGGCATTTATTTCGTAAATTGCGGCCCTTTCGCAGTTCTTCGCTCCGGCCCTGTAGTTAAATGGATATAACCAGCGTTTCCTAAACGTTAATTCCAAGTTCGATTCTTGGCGGGGCTACACTTACCGTCAGAACCTAGCGGAATCATATCTTTTAATTGACAATGTAGGAAAGGACATATAATGGCTCCGTGGTTTAATGGATAGAATAAGAGATTCCGGTTCTCTTGGTGGGGGTTCGATTCCCTCCGGGGCTACAAAAATCAGGATGAGCATGGGTGGAGAGTGTATTTCGTTAGCAATCCTTTATAATGATTACTCACTCATTCTGTTTCTCTGTCTTGGGATTCAGTAAAGATTTTCATGCTCGCACCCATTTTGCGATCACCTAGTACTTCTCGAACCAATCAAAATGATTGTGGATAATCGTATCCTTTTCTTTTTTTACATAGGCCAAATAGGCATTTGCGGCGGCAGAAAACTTTTTATTCTTTAGCCAAATGACTCTTGCTGAAATTGATTTTCGTGTTGATTCGGTGGCGAAGCATTCCATGAGAGTGGACCCCTCTGACAGAAAATGGGATTGGGAAGATGCCGTCTTCCTCTATGGCCTTTCTGAATA
>JBEISB010000199.1:0-3656 GCA_040375635.1 Chitinophagaceae bacterium
CGTAACGTAAAACGTATGGCAGACAGTCTTGCCCGTGAGAACAACAAACAGGCCCTACAACAACAGAAAAAGAAAACAGATAGCCTCACCGCGAATCGCAAAAGGATACAAGATAGTATCCGCCTGTCGAGAATGAGCAGGGCCGATAGCCTCAAGCATGCCCGAGAAAAGGTGGCGAAACAAAAGAAAAAGCTTGAGAAATATAAATCAAGCAGACATTACCGCGATAGCGTGGCCTTGGTAAAGAAAATGAAATTAGATAGTCTAGCCAACGCCCGAGCTACCCGATTAGCGTTACAAAAACAGCGTGCTCAGGTGGTAAAGGATAGTCTTTACAGTGTTAGGCAACAACATAACGATAGTGTTTATGCCATACGGAAACTGCAACAAGACAGTACCAAAGCGGCAATGGAAGCTATCAAAACAGAAAGAAAGCGAGTAAATGATAGCTTGTTGGCCTATAGAAAACAGCGAACCGATAGCCTCATGGCCGCTCGAAAAACGAAGGAAAAAAAGACAGAAGACAGCGCCAAAACCAAAGCCGAAAAACAAAAAGCCTTAGCCCTCAAAATTCATGAGGCGAAAAAAGAAGAATGGACGAATGAGAAGTTATTGAAACGCAAGTGGTCGATACATCGACGCATTTACCAAAATACAGTCACGCGATACAACTACTATTATAACGCACATCGCAAATACCAAGGTGCCATTAGCAACCTGAAGAAAAATAACAAAGATGATTTTTCGAAAATCCTTAGCATCTACCCATATGATATCACCAAGTCTGGGACATCAGTGGCTGGAGATATGGACTCCGTAATTAAGAAGTCGTCGTTTAGCACCCAAATTCATGATCCCCGCTCGAAATGGTTCGATAACTTATATTTTTTAATGGGCAGGGCCTCTTACGTAAAAAACGATTTTGATGGCGCAATAACCACCTTTCAATTTGTTGCCAACGAATACAAAGAAAGTCCTAAGCCGAAAAAGAAGCAGAAAGTAGCAAAACCGATTGCCAATATAGAAGGAGAAAGTATTGCCACCCACGAAAACCATAAGGGCATTCATAAACTCAGTCACCATCCTATCCGCAACGATGCCTTACTTTGGTTGGCGAAATCATACATACAATCGCAACAATATAGCGAAGCCACTGCGCTGCTCAGTACCCTCGAAAAGGATAGAAACTTTCCAAAGCGTTTAAAGGCCGATTTGTATGTAACCAAGGCGAGTCTTGATATCGAACAAAAAAACACACAAGAGGCGATTGCCTCACTCGATAGTGCCTTGCAACAATCATTACCTAAATTATTGAGAGCCCGCACTGAATTTGTGATTGCGCAATTGTATGCCGGTGAAAAAAACTACGAAGCTTCATCAGAACATTTTAAAAAGTCAATTAGCGGAAAAGCCAATCCAGAAATGGATTTCTACACCAAATTATTTATTGCCGAAAATGCAGCCAAAGGTGGGGGCGATAAAGCGTATGCGATTAACTTACTCGAAAAAATTATTCACGACAGCAAGTACGAAAAATACCGCACCCAGGCCTATACCGTCATGGCTTCGATCTACGAAAATGAAGATCCTCATAAAGCGATTGCAGCCCTAAAAAAAGGCATATCAAAATCAGACCCGAAAAATCCGTTGCAGAAAGCCAGTGCCTTTGCCCTACTCGGAAAAATTTATTACAAAGAAACTGAATACGAAAACGCAAAAATGGCCTATGATAGTGCTTCTACGTATGGTACGAATCCGGCATTAGAAAACCTAAATGAGGTAAATACCCGCAAAACCGTGTTAGCTGATGTCGTAAAAAACATCCGAATCATCAGACGACAAGATAGTTTGCTGGCACTTTCCTTACAAAGCGATAAAGAGCAGAAGGCAGCCGCTAAAAAAGAGGCAGAGCGTTTACAAAAAGCAGAAGACAATAAGAAAACCAGCATCACCGAAGTTATCACCCTCACCCCTACTGGAAATATCAAATCGAACTGGTATTTTTATAATGCGGCTATGATAGAAAAAGGAACGGCTGAGTTCAAACAAAAATGGGGCAATCGAAAGCTCGAAGATAATTGGCGACGACGCACCGCTGCTAGCAATATCGCATCGGGCCTCAAAGAAGAAGGTATCGAAGATGACGAGAAAAAACTATTGATCAATGGTTCGCAATACGAAACCTTATTAGCCGAAATCCCCAAATCACCGAAACAAAAAGACCAAGCCCATAATGATATCATGAATGCCTATTATGATTTGGGATTGATTTACTACGCGCAACTGCAAGATTATCCTAATTCCGTAAAAACTTTCGATACCCTCATACAACGATATCCGAATACACAATTCAAAAAACAAAGTTATTATACCTTGTTTCTCGACTATACCCTCTTAAAAAATCAAGAACAAGCAGAAAAATATAAAAAGCTACTCTCAGAGGAATTTGGACAAACTGAATTTTCGAAGCTAGCCAATAACCCCGACTATCTTCAAGAACTTAGCGATGCTGGTAAAAGGGTAGATCGCTATTATGATACTACCTATTTGGCTTTCAAAGACAGCGCCTATGCCCAAGCCCTAACGCGCATATCAATAGCACAAAAGCAATTTATTGGCAAACCGATAATGGCGAAATTTGATTTGCTGGAGGCCTTTTGTTATGCAGCACAAAAAGATTTTCCGAAATGTAAAATCACCCTCGAAGCCGTCATCAAAAATTACCCTTCAACCCCCGAACAAGGTAGAGCCCAAGAATTACTCAATCTGTTGAAAACCACTCTCGAAAAAGAGAAACCAGAAACAAAAACCGAAGCGCCCTCCGAACTTAAAGCCGCAGAAGGAACCGCTGTGTATACCTACAACAGTAAAGACGAACACTTACTGATGGTTTTTCTCAATAATATTGATAGCAAGGCCCTAACGATTAAATCGAACCTGAGTGATTTTAATACATCGAAGCACGATTCGGAAGGATTAACAACCGGACAAAATCTTTTTACCGGAAAAGAAGGGGTATTGACAGTATCTCGTTTTTCGAATGCGGTGTTTGCAAAAGTGTATAGGAACGAATTGCTGAAAGAAGAAGCTGTATTTGCTCAAGTACCCAAAGCAGATTATACAGTTTGCATTATCAGTTTGGCTAACTTCAACGAATTATTGAAAACGAGAGATATTCTGGGCTATCTGAGTTTCTATCAGTTGAACTATTTGCAATAGACCTTTTGTGGCGCAAATACTGATTACTACCCTCCAGCCCACTATCAAACCATCCATCCCAAACTCATTTCGCCCTTTGGATGTCTTCCCTTAGATTTGGTCATAAAATAATAAATCATGAAAAAAGTAATTTCCCTTTTTAGTGTATTGATCTTAGGATTTACCACACTGCAAGCGCAAGACCTCAACGACATTGTCAATAACCACATAAAAGCCATTGGTGGTATCGAAAATTGGAGTAAGGTAAAAACCATACACAGCGAGGCTGCGATCAAAGCTCAAGGCGCTGAAATTAAAATGAGCATGAACCAAGTCGATAAAAAAGCTATGCGCCTAGATATTCAGGTGATGGGTATGAGCGGTTATCAAATTCTCACAGACAAAGCCGGTTGGAGCTATATGCCTTTTCAAGGACAAACCAAAGCCGAACCCATGAC
>JBEISB010000010.1:0-29535 GCA_040375635.1 Chitinophagaceae bacterium
GTATGCTTCCACGATGAAATCAAAAAATAAATAAAAAAAGAGACATCTCTCGATAAGACTTCTTTCGTGGAATATGATTTTCTGTTCAACAATAGAACCTATAAATGATACTAAGGGCTGAGGTTCATGGCTTACTTCGAATTAACAACAATCAAACAGGCAATAGAATGAAGAGGAGAATTCAATTACTTCAGAATATCTCTGGCAATAACTAATTTCTGAATTTCTGATGTTCCTTCTCCGATAGTGCAAAGTTTACTATCGCGATAATATTTCTCCACGGGAAAGTCTTTGGTATAACCATATCCACCAAAAATTTGAACCGCTTCTGTTGCCACACGAACGGAAACCTCAGAGGCATAATACTTAGCCATAGCGCTTTCGCGAGTCATAGGTTCGCCACGCATTAATTTATCGGCAGCTTCAAAAATGAGTAATTCAGCAGTTTCAATTTGAGTAGCCATATCCGCTAGTTTCCATTGAATAGCCTGAAAATTAGCGATAGGCTGATCGAATTGCTGACGTTCTTTCGCATATTTTACCGAAGCATCAAAAGCTCCTTTGGCAATACCGAGCGCTAATGCGGCAATTGAAATTCGTCCGCCATCTAAAATAATCATGGCTTGTTTAAATCCTTCGCCAACTTCCCCCAGGCGCTGAGCATCTGAAATTCGACAATTGTCGAATACGAGTTCGCATGTCTCCGAAGCTCGCATGCCCAGTTTGTTTTCTTTTTTGCCGGCACTAAATCCTGGCGTTCCTTTTTCGATGGCAAAGGCAGTGATATTATTTTTAGCGCGCGGTTCGCCGGTACGACATAATACCACGGCTACGTCTCCGGTTTTTCCGTGGGTAATCCAGTTTTTGGTACCATTAATCACCCAACTATCGCCATCACGCACGGCCACACATTTCATATTGCCTGCATCCGAACCGGTATTGGCTTCTGTAAGTCCCCAAGCCCCAATCCATTGTCCGCTAGCTAGTTTTGGTAAATAGTTTTTCTTCAACGCATCGCTACCGAATTTATAGATATGATTCGTACAAAGTGAGTTATGAGCAGCAACAGACAATCCGATAGATCCACATACTTTTGCAATCTCACTCACTACGGTGATGTATTCAAAATAGCTTAGTCCGGAGCCTCCGTATTCGGTGGGGACCAAAACACCCATCAGTCCTAGTTCGCCTAGCTTACGAAATACCTCCACAGGAAATTCTTGGGTTTCATCCCACTCCATCATTTTTGGACGAATTTCTTTTTCAGCAAATTCATGAATCATGCGGGTGATTTCTTGTTGTACATCGCTGAGGGCAAATTCCATAATCGGGTATTTATTGCGTTATTGAAGGGTCAAATAAGGCGCAATTTTACGAAATATTTCCTCATTTATCAATCCAATTTCACGGATTTGACGGATGTGTTGAAGCTTATAGTGTTGACTTCGTCTGAAATCGGCTATGGCGGTAGCCATTTCTCCATGCAAATAGGGGTGGGCATTGAGTTCATAAAAGGTAGCTGCATTGAGGTTTAATGCGCGGATATGATGGGCGTTCACCGTAACTTGGGGTTTGATACGACGGAAATTTTCATCACTCATGCCATAGACTTCTCGGAGTTGATTGACGGATACATAACCGCCTAGTTTTTCTCGATATTGTATAATCAGAAAGGCCAGTTTACTTCCAATACCTGATAAGGCAATTAAGGCGCTAGTATCAGCGGTATTGAGTTCTACGATTACACCTACATGATTCTGCTTGCTTTGTGTAATGCTTACATAAGGTTCTAGTTGCTGGTATTCTTTCGGCCTGAGTCCCCATATTTTTTCTAAATCTTCTTTCCTGCGAAAGCGTCCGCCTTTGTTTCGATAATGAACGATAGTCTGCACAAGTTTTGGGCGCAATCCTAGTCTGTAAAATCCTTCTTCATCGATCGTATTCGGATCAAAACGAAAGGGGGTAATCGCCCTCGTGTCATTGTCGTTGTGAATCTCCGAGCTACGGATATCGGATGCCGAAAATGATTTCATCCAAAGGTTGTCTTGTGCTGTGAGCGGTTGGGGTGATGAAGATAGCCAATAAGGGATGCTCAGGCGAACAATACACAAACAAAAAAAACAGAGACATAAAAGAAAAAAGGCTTGCAGCTGACCTTGGGTATACGTAAAATACGTCTTCCAATTTGGTTTCACAGGAAATAGGTTTTGGTAACCCAAAGGTACAACAAAACCGTATGTCTTAACGGGAATAAACTTTTACGAAACGCCGAGTAATTTGAGGTAGCGTAGGTGTGACACTAAGGCTCGTCCAAACGTAGGAAAGGCATTGTATTTTACTTTCATATCCTCGCAGGTTTGTTTTACAATTTTACTAATTTCAGGATAGTGAATATGCGAAATTTTTGGGTAGAGATGATGTTCAACCTGAAAGTTTAGTCCACCCACTAACCACGAAATCACCTTATTACCCATAGCAAAATTGACCGTGGTAGCTACTTGATGCAGCGCCCATTCGCTCTCGATTTTATTGGCATCATTCGGAACCGGAAAAGCAGCTTCTTCTACAGCATGAGCCATTTGAAACACTAAAGCTAAACTCAAACCTAATGCGGCATGCATAACAAAAAAACCAAGTAATGCAGGCCAAAAGCCAAAGACATAAATGGGAATAAAAAAGAACAAGCTGAGGTTTACGATTTTTCCACTCCAAAATTCAAGATGGTCGCGCAACTTCATTTTACGGATATCTGTTGTGTGAATTTTTTTGGTAACCAACTTCCAGTAATCATCAAATAAAATCCAATTGAAGGTGGTAAAAAAGTACAGCGGAATAGAATACAGATATTGGTATTTATGAAACCAACGGCGTTCTTGTTCAGGACTTAAACGAAAAAGAGGATACTTGGCGATATCATCATCCAAGCCTTCGATATTGGTGTAAGTATGATGTATGATGTTATGCTTAATCTTCCAAAGAAAGGTGCTACCCCCCATTAAATCACCGCCTATCCAAGCAATGATATTGTTGATACGGTTATTATTACTATAACTGCCATGAGCAGCGTCGTGCATCACATTGAAGCCGATGGTTGATTGAATAAAACCCAATAAAGCGCAAAGCAAGAGCGATATCCAACTCGGAGGCTGTATGCTGAGGATGCTCAGGTACACAAGGGTTAATGAGCTCAGGAGAATAATCGTTTTGGAATACAGCTTCCAGTTCCCTCTAATTTCAATGCCTTTCGATTCGAAATAGGCATCAATTCGCTGATCGAGAAGGGATTTAAACGGATGCGGATTATTTGTGAAGGTTACCTTTGAAGACATATATGCGTTTGAGGCCGCAAATATCGGGTAAAAAACCGACAAATTTATTGCCTAATGAGCACCGACTTGTATAGAAAATCGTCCCAGAATATCTGTCTGTTGCAGAATACTCAGAAAGTAGGTGCCTGTTTGAAACGAGCTAAGATCAACATGCAAAACGGGTTCACGAGAATTACTCGATGTTGTTTTGATCAATTGGCCTAACGAATTATACCAATACAAGGTATTTAGTCCTTCGGGAAGTCCTCGGATCTCTAACTCATTGGTTGTGGGCGAATTATTGACAATGCCGCCTGTATAATTACCAGGCTGAAGCCCCACATTGATTTTACTATTACAAGCGATATCGGTATTCCAACTAATGGTAATGCTATGCTGCGTTGCTCGGGTTAAATACGGAACGCGAATGAGATGTTGTGCGCTTACAAACAAACTTAGGGTCAGCATAAGCATCATAAGTCCAACGACAAATACCATACGCTGTATGCTAGTCTTCATTAGGCGTAAATTTTTTCGATGGCATCGGCATATTTCTCGGCAATTATTTTTCTTCGTAATTTCATCGTTGCTGTTAATTCGCCCCCCTCGATAGTCCATTCGTTGGCTAATAACTGAAACTTCTTCACTTGCTCGTGGGCTGCAAACTCTCGATTATAGATATCCAGTTCATTCCGTATCATTCGTTGCACTTCTTTCTGTAGTAAGAAGGTGGTTTTATCTTGTATACTCTCGTTGTTAAGTCCTAAGTGATCGCGAAGGGCCGATAAGCTAGGCACAATTAATGCCCCGACAAATTTTTCATTGCTGCCCACAATCATAAGTTGTTCGATAAATGGAGATTCCTTCATTTTGTTTTCTAATGGTAGCGGGGCCACATATTTACCGCCCGATATTTTGAAGATTTCTTTCTTTCGATCGGTAATTTTTAAAAAGCGTCCATCAACCCAAGTGCCAATATCGCCGGTATGAAACCATCCGTCTTGAATGACTTCCGCTGTCATTTCGGGGTGACGATAATAGCCCATCATGATGTTAGGACCTTTACATAATATTTCTCCATCATCGGCTAGCTTTACTTCTACATGAGCAATGAGGGTGCCTACCGTTCCAAAGCGTCTGTTTTTTTCTTCGAAGCGATTTACCGAAACGACGGGTGAGGTTTCGGTGAGTCCATAGCCTTCCATTACGATAATTTTTGCGGCAGTAAATATGCGTAGCAGTTTTACCTGACAAGCAGCCGAACCGGTTACAATGGCTTGTATCTTGCCGCCAACAGCCTCGCGCCATTTACGATAAACTAATTTATCGGCAATAGCAAGTTGCAAACGATACCCAGGAGAATGCCAGCGACCTACTTCATAACGCTGGGCTAGTTTTACCGACCAATCGAAAATTTTTCGTTTTATACCTTGTAACGAATTTCCTTTGGCCTCAATTTTTTCGAATACTTTTTCGAGCAAACGAGGCACGGTAGTAAAGACCACGGGTTTTACTTCTTGCAAATCACGGCCTATGGTTTCCATCCCTTCAGCGAAGTATACGGATACTTGTTTGTTGAGGTAGATATACATCACCGTTCGTTCAAAAATATGGTTGAGGGGTAAAAAGCTAAGGGTGTTTTCATTGGCATTACAAAACCAAAAAGCTTCCATCGAATCAAGTACATTACTCATGATATTTCTTTGCGATAACATCACCCCTTTCGGATTCCCTGTAGTACCAGACGTGTAAATCAGGGTGGCTAAATGATCGGGTTGGGTTTGTTGTGTTATGGTTTCGATTCTCGCGGCTTCTTCTTCGGTATAAGGTTTTAATAGCTCGCTCCAATGCATCACGCCTTCGGTTTCATCGAACGAAAAAATATAACGTAAGCTAGGTACATTGTCTTTGATCAACTTTACTTTTCGCCAAATCATTTTATCCGAAATCACCAAAACGGATGTCTTCGATTCGTTTAATATATATTCCCACTCTGATGCCGTTATTGAAGGGTATAAGGGAACGGATACGGCCCCGGCATATTGAATGGCAAAGTCGGCAATCATCCATTCCGGACTATTATTGGCAATGATGGCAATCTTCGCTCTGTGCTCATCATCTCGCTCTGTGCTGTCTACACCTAATCGTAGCAACGAAGCGGCCATCTGTTTCGCAAGTTCTCTGATCTCTGGCGCCGTTTGTCCTATCCATTGACCATCTATGCGAGCATGTAACATGTTTTTTTCGGGTTGCTGTCTTGCATATTTTTCAAGAATATCAACGAGTATATGGGTGGGTTCTGTCATGGTATTACTGTGTAAAAGGATATTGATGATTAGGTATATGTAAGGGGTGCTTTCGAATCCAGTTGTCTAAGGCGCTCATTTGTTCTTCATTCCGTTTTGTCCATTCCATATATTTCTTCTCATCATCTCTGCGTCCAAAAATCCACTGGTTATAGGCATCGAAATACCCCTTTCGAATCAACTGGTATTGATATTCGAAAAGAGCGCTGGGGTATACCACCGCGTAATGACGTTGCCAAGCCAATAAAAATCGCACACGCAACATTAGCAATCGCTCTGTGTTGATGCCGCCTTGGGTTACTTGTTTATTTTGCATCAAGTTCTCTAACACCGCTTCTTCGAAATGCTTCGGGTTATCATATTGATTTCGACTTCCATTCATCGCCAACTCATGCAGATCACTGATCAGCAGTTGATAACCGTCGAATAGTATTTTTTTTATCTCTTCGGACTTTGTCGAATAGGGTTCGAGGTTTATCCATACTTCTCCGGCATAAATAGCCTTAGCATAACGTTTGTTAGCATAGTAAGCTTTACATAGATGGTAATAATTGTCAGCATAGTTCGGCTCCATCTGTATTCCTTTCTCCCAGACCTTGTTAGCTTCTTCGTATTGTCCTTGCAAGGTTAAGGCCTCGCCTTTTGTTGCATATAAAATACCGGCATGCGGAAATTTTTCAATGCCTTTATTGATTGCATCACAAGCTTCCTTGTTTTTTTTCAGACTATCATACAGCCAACAAGCGAGCGGATAGGTTTCAAGATCTGCTTTTGGTTCTGTAAGTAAGGAGGCAATTTCTTTTTCGGCTTTTTGCCAATTGCCTTGCAGAAAATACGTCTGGGCAATCATGCGCCGGTAGCTGAGGTTTTCGGGTTCTATACTCAATAGTTGATTATAAATCAGTAAAGCATTTCCGTAATCACCCTGCGCTAGATATTGTTGGGCTGTATGGCGTAGTATGTCTTCATCGTCTTTTTTTTGAGCCGACAAACCTGCTGTTGTGAATAAAAAGAAGACGAAGATGATAAAACGCATGGTGTACAAATGTAGAAGAAATCAATTGATTTTTTGGTTATGCCTTACCTTTGGGCATGACCCGTAAAGCGCGCTATGAGTATGTGATTCGGTATTTTTCGGAGCATGCTCCCGATGCCGAAACCGAATTGTTGTACGATAATCCTTTTCAATTGTTGGTGGCCGTTATTCTGTCGGCCCAGTGTACCGATAAGCGAGTGAATCTTACAACCCCATTGTTGTTTGCTACCTTTCCGGATGCCGAATCGATGGCGAAGGCGAGTTTTGATGCCTTGTTTCCGCTCATTAAAAGTATCAGCTATCCGAATAATAAAACCAAGCACCTCATGGGCATGGCTACTATGCTGGTCGATAAGTTTAAAGGCGAGGTTCCGCTCACGGTAGAAGAACTGATACAGTTGCCTGGCGTAGGTCGAAAAACGGCGAATGTGATTACTTCGGTTATCGATAATCAACCCAATATGGCTGTCGATACGCATGTGTTTCGGGTATCGGCTCGCCTGAAGCTTACCTTGCATGCCACTACCCCTTGGCAAGCCGAGCAGCAACTCATTCGGTACTTCCCCAAAGAGCTTATTCATAAAGCGCATCATTGGTTGATTTTGCATGGACGCTATACTTGCTTGGCCCGAAATCCGAAATGCGAACAATGTGGCTTGCGCGAAATTTGCGACTAGTACAAACAACATGGATAATTTTTTTTCGGCACAAAGATGTTGGCGATTTTTTCAAGGCCGCTTAACCTAAATCAGGGAATTGAAAATTTTCTAATGAGGTTTTCTTTTTTATTCGGGCGTCAACATTTGTGTTCTCTTCATCATTCGTCCCGCTACTGCGGGCTTCGGTGCTGCGCACTGCCCCTGCGTATCGGGCGCAGATACATCGGTAGTGATTCTCAATAACGCCGCATGAAAAAATACATCGATAAATTACCTAGGTTTAAGGGGCTTGTCTAGCCCCGATTGTACCGAAAAGCCCGCACGAGTCCGCAGGCGAGGAGGACTTGCAGGGGAAAGCGGGATTAGCTACAAAAAAAATCAACTCCACACCAAAGCAGCGGCACCTAAAATAGCCACATCACTTTCTTTCAATTCCGATGGCAGAATGTCGATTTTGTTTTTATAAATAATCAGCAGGTTATCTTCGAAATATTGTTTGGTGGGTGCAAATAAAAACGAGCCGGCTTGCGCCAAACCACCAAATAAAATAATGGCTTGCGGACTGGTAATGGCCACTGCATCGGCCAGGGCTTGTCCGAGGATTTTACCCGTAACATCAAAAATAGCTAGAGCCAACTCATCGCCGGCCAGCGCAGCCTCGTAAATACTTTTGGCGCTAATTTCTTCTTGCTGTCGCAATAAACTTGGCGCCTTACTATTTTGTAAATATTCGTTCGCTGTGCGTACAATTCCCGTGGCCGAGGCATAGGTTTCTAAGCAGCCATTTCGTCCGCAGCCACATAGTCGACCATCACGAACAGCAATCACATGACCGAGTTCGCCGGCAAAACCATCATGACCATAAATCATTTTTCCATTGGCTACAAAGCCACTGCCCACGCCTGTGCCAAGCGTAACCATAATAAAATCTTTCATACCCTTAGCAGCACCATACATCATTTCGCCAATCGCGGCGGCATTGGCATCGTTAGTAACAACAGTGGGTAAAGCAAATTTTTGTTGAAACAAATCGGCTAAGGGTATAATGCCTTTCCAAGGTAGGTTAGGCGCAAACTCAATCGTGCCATGATAATAATTGCCATTGGGTGCCCCAACACCTATGCCTTTAATAGCCGCAGCACCCAAATGCGCAATCGGCGACTGCAGCTTTTCGAAAATGGCATCGATTAAACCTTCGATACTTTCTTGTTCGCGCGTCATTACTTTATCTTGAAAAACGATAACGCCTTTTTTATCGACAATACCGAAAGCCGTATGTGTGCCACCGATATCGATACCAATGCTGTACTGCATAAATAGAATTAGTGAGATGAACCTTGAGCGGCATCATAATCGATGCCTTGCTTTTGCAAAATTTGTTTTACCAAGAAGGCAAAAAGAGCCAGATACAAAAAGCAAATTACGGTAACCCAATACGAAGTATGAATGCCAAAACCTACTTGCGTCGTTCCACTTTGCAGCAGATCGGCCAGTTTCCCTTGTATGGGGGGAATGATAGCACCACCGAGTATCATCATGATTAAAAATCCAGAACCTTGTGTCGTGTATTTCCCCAAGCCCGCCGTGGATAATGAGAAGATACAAGGCCACATCACACTGCAAAATAAGCCTCCACTTAAAAAAGCATAAGTGGCTATTTTGCCTTCTGTAAATATACCGACTAACATCGCCATAGTACCCAACAAACTAAATACCAATAAAGTGCGTGCCGGTTTATTTTGTGTCACATAAAACGAAGCCACTAATATGAGTACACAAAAGAAGTAACCATATAAGGGCGACATATCACTTTGTGCAATGGTGTTAATAGCGATAATGACACCAAAGGCAACGATAGGAATCACAAGCAGTAAAATATTCGTAAGCGATTTGCCTGGTTTAAATACATGAATTGCACCGGCCCATCGGCCTATCATCAAACTACCCCAATACATCGATACATAAGGCGCTGCTTCTGAGGCTGCAAATCCACCAAATTGAGGTTGCTTAAGCAGTTCGCTGAGGTTAGAACCAATGGCTACCTCAACCCCAACATATACAAAAATGGCCAGCATGCCGAGTAATAATTGTGGGTACTTCATCGCGCCCCAGCCCTCATTATTTTTGTTCGCACTCACATACGAAAACAATAAGGTTCCGATAACAATGATGAGGCCTGCTAATAACCAACACATGCGACTCATTTCTATCGCTTGTTTTAAAAGCGTATCTGTTACATTTTCTTTATAGCTAAGAAACACGGGAATAAAAACGGCTACCAATAAAACCGTTAATACCAACATGGCCATCATGGCTTTATTGGCTCTTTCGGTAGGCTCGTGGGTTGCGCCATCGGGTACCTTTTTAGAGAAATAAAATAAGGCAGCGGCTCCTAAAAATAGCGCGCAAACAAAGCCGTATAATATAGTTACCTTATCAAGACTAAGCGCATTCACCTGATCGTCGCTGGCTTTGGTTACACCAAACAAGGCGAGGGCAACCACTATGGGTCCGATAAATGTACCAAACGAATTGATGCTGCCTCCTAAGCTGATACGATTAGAACCCGTAGAAGGATCGCCGAGCGATAAGGCAAATGGATTGGCCGCGGTTTGTTGTAATGAAAACCCTAAGGCCACCATAAAAAAACCAAGCAGCATACCGGAGAAACTATCGCCCCGAACGGCAATAATCATGGCAATAGCGCCAAGGGCCGAAAAGCTGAGTCCGTAGACGATACTTTTTTTATAGCCCCAATGAGCAACCAGATCTTTGCCTTGTAGATTGGTATAAATAAATAAGGCTAAGGCTCCTAAATAGTAAGCGCCATAAAAAGCAAAATCGATGAGCTGACTTTGATATTGATCGAGCGAAAAATGATGTTTACAAAAAGGAATAAAGACACCATTACCGGCAGCAATAAATCCCCAGAAAAAAAATACGGTCACCAGCGTACTCAGGGCTCCATAATTAGTGGGTACAGTAGGTTTGTTACTTTCCATATCAACAATATTTAATTTTGAAGCCTAAATGTAGGCAAACAATAGGGTAAACTTCAATGTTTCGAATGATATTTGAGCCTCTAATACGTCGAGCCATATGATAGATACCCATACTCACCTTTATGACGAAAAATTTAATGACGATCGGACCCTGCTGATACAAAAAGCGATTGATAGCGGTGTGCAAAAAATGTTTATGCCGAATTGTGATCGATCTACTATTGAGGGCATGCTAGCGGTGGAGGCTGCTTTTCCTAAACATTGTTTTGCTATGATGGGCTTGCATCCCTGCTCGGTAGGCGAATCGGTAGGGGATGAATTGGCAGCCGTAGCGCATTGGCTGGGGCAACGCAAGTTTTGTGCAGTGGGTGAAATTGGCTTAGATTATTATTGGGATAAAACCTTTGTGGCGCAGCAAAAGATGGCCTTTCGGCAGCAGATAGAATGGGCATTGCAATACAACTTACCGATTATTATTCATACCCGCGATGCCATGAATGATACCATAGAACTGGTAGAAGAATATGTGGCACGCGGTATACGGGGTGTATTTCATTGCTTTAGTGGTTCTTACGAAAGTGCACAACGAATTATCAAGATGGGATTTTATTTAGGTATTGGGGGCGTGCTTACTTATAAAAATGCCGGATTGCAAGAAGTGGTGCAGCGCATCGACATGCAACATCTTGTGCTCGAAACGGATGCGCCGTATTTAACACCCGTACCGCATCGAGGACAACGAAACGAGAGTTCGTATATTCATCATGTAGCCACCAAGTTATCCGAATTGAAAGGAATTTCTGTTCAAGAAGTCGAAGCGATTACCGACGCCAATGCCGAGGTATTGTATGGTGGCTGGATCGGTTAATGACTATGCCGATGATATAGGTACACTCGCCGATTCACTTTTTCATTGTACATTCGCAGCCGTTCTGAAAAGAAGACAAGGAGACGTGTCCGAGTGGTTGAAGGAGCACGCCTGGAAAGTGTGTATACGGGAAACCGTATCGCGAGTTCGAATCTCGCCGTCTCCGCCAAAAAAACAAAGCGAGCATGATTGCGAATCGCGTTAGTGCGCTACCGATTACTCACGCTTATTTTTTACTTCGCTCCCATGCTGTTTCTCACGCTGTTTAGCTCGGTTAGCCTATCTGCAGTTGCAGTGAGTGACACAACTCCGATGCAAAAAGGTAGTGCGATGCAATCAAAAGAAAGAAAATAGTCTTTGGATCTGGGTACGGGGTGTAAAAGCAAAACTTTGCTACTACCTTTACTTTTATGAATATGGTTTATCAGATTAATATCTCAAAAGGAGGTGTACCCAAATGGCCGGTTCCGGAAGTTGTGGTTGATGAGCTAGGATTGATTGGCGATAAGCAAAAAGACAAACGATATCATGGTGGTAAGGAGAGAGCGGTATGCTTGTTCTCGTTGCAAGAAATTCAGCGGCTCCAAGCCGAAGGTCATCCGATACAAGTTGGTAGCACCGGCGAAAACTTTACCTTATCGATGAGCGACTATGAGTGCTTACAGCCTGGCAGTGTATTGCGTATCGGTAAAGAAGTGATGTTAGAAATTACCTCGTATGCGGCCCCTTGTAAAACCATTAAAGATTCATTTATAAACGAAAATTTTACCCGTATCTCACAGAAGTTGCATCCGGGTGCCTCTCGACTCTATACCCGTGTACTTTGTGGGGGATTGGTGCGAACGGGTGATGAGGTGAAGGTAGTGGCCTCGGTAGCGGAATAGAAAGCCTATTACTTCTCTGAATTCGACTACCTTTGCGATACATGAATACAAGGGAAGAATTACAAGATTGGGACGAAGAAGAATCGGAACCCGTACTTGAAAAGCATATTATTTTTGATTTCGTCATAGAGAGAGGGCAAGAACCCTTGCGGGTCGACAAGTACCTCATGAATAAAATGGCATCGGCAACCCGTAGTAAAATTCAACAAGCTATTGATGATGGTTGTGTGTTGGTGAATGAGGTCGTAGTGAAGCAAAACTATAAGGTTAAACCCGGCGATCATTTGCTAGCCTATACGTTTCGCGAACCGCCACCTACCGATATTTTACCCGAAGATATTCCGCTCGATATTGTGTACGAAGATGATGCCCTCTTGGTGATTAATAAGCCCTATAACATGGTGGTGCATCCGGGTCACGGCAATTGGTCGGGCACAGTCGTAAATGCCGTTTCGTTTCACATGCGTCAACAGCAACCCGATCAAGAACAATTACCTCGTGTGGGTTTGGTACATCGTATCGATAAGGATACAACCGGTTTGCTGGTGATTGCCAAAACGGAATTAGCCATGAATAAACTGAGCGAGCAGTTTGCTGCCCATACCGTTGAACGTCTGTATCAGGCCTTGGTATGGGGCGATGTAGAACAAGAGAGTGGAACCGTAGATACCTATATTGGTCGCCACGAGAGGTTACGAAAAATTTTTGATGTGTATGAAGCCGATGATGAAAAAGGGAAGCATGCGGTTACTCATTACCGAGTGATTGAGCGTTATAATTATGTCACCTTAATCGAATGTAAACTCGAAACAGGTCGCACGCATCAGATTCGGGTTCACATGAAGCATATAGGACATACTTTGTTTAATGATACTACGTATGGGGGAGATCGGATTCTAAAAGGCACCGTGTTTAGTAAATACAAGTCTTTTGTTGATAATTGTTTTACCCTGATGCCTCGTCAGGCTCTGCATGCCAAGACACTTGGATTTATTCATCCGGTAACTGGGAAAGCGATGCATTTTGAAAGTGAATTACCGGCCGATTTTAAGGCAGTCATTGAGAAATGGAATACCTATGCAAAAGCCAAGAAATTATAAATAGGGTAGAAAGAGTGAATGAATAAATTGATGACAACTTATCCATAATTTCTTTTTGGGTTAAGATGATGCAGATGAAATGGGGCATCTCTTCCTGAAACACTCTATTTTGTTGACGAAAGAATCGTACATAATATTTGTTTAGTTAATGACATCACTACAAATTTGCAAGGGTTAAAACCTATGATATATGAAAAAACTTTGTCTTTTCTTGCTATGTTTATGTGCAGCCTTCATGGCGCAATCTCAAATTATTATCAACGAAGTAGAGTCGGATGCTGGTAATCATGATGGGACAGGTGGTGATTGGATAGAACTAAAAAACATTGGAACTACCCCCGAAGATTTGAGTTGTTGGCGACTGACCAATGGGGGAAGTGTTATCCTCACCATTCCGAATGGATTGATATTGCCCGATGGGGCCTATCTCTTGATTGGTGATGCTTCTAAGATGATGTGTGCTACATGCGATTACAAATCAATGGCTTCGCTGTTTACCCTCAATGCGAGTGGTTTTGGTCAAGGCAGTGGCACTTATGCAAATACTATTTTTTTGAATACGGACGTAGCCATCAATGGGGGTTGTGATTGTATGAATGGTTCGGGTGATTTTAATAACGGAACCGGTATCGGCGATCGAGTAGTGTTATTCGACAATACGGGAACTATCGCAGATGCTATGATGTTTGCCGGCGGTAATAAATACGGCACCGGTGCCCTAACGGTCTATTTTGTAGGAACATCAACCTGTGGCGTTACCTCACTCAGTTTGCCTGCCGTTGGTAACACAGCCTATGCAGGTCGAATGATTTGTAACGATTTGAGTGGATGCAACTCTTCGTATTCTCGTTTCCCTGATGGGAATAATGGAGCGGTGGTGACTTACGATCAGAGTGGTATTGGAAGTTGTGCGACCTGCTCTCAGCCTTGTCTTCCGGGCGCAACCAATAAAGCCGCTACAAATTTTCCCACCCCAGGATTGAGCAATAGTAATACTTTTTCTACTTGGCAAGCCACCCTCAACGGCAATCCGGTTGGTGCTGTTACTAGTACCTTATCGGTTTGTGGCGCCACCCCAATTACTTTTGAGTATACCATTAATGGATTTACCAATGTTGCCCTTACGCCAACGCAATTGTCTGGCAATCTGGGTTCGTATATTACGGTAAACGGCGGCACGCCTGCTAATTTTACTAGCGCCACATATAATGCAGCTGCAGGCATTACCACCTTAACAGCCACAATCATTCCTCCCAATGGCACTACAGCTTACGAGTTTGTTTGGGCCGAAGGAAATAGCAATTGTATAACTTGTCCGGGTACAAGTTCTTCACCGAATGTCAATAATCCAGCCTCTGCCGAGCAAGAATGTTACACTTACCGTAAGCTGATTGTCAATCGTGAGAATCCACTAACTGGCTCTCCAACGGCTACTTGTTCTTCACCAGGAACAATTACATTAAGTGGAGCTAGTGGAACGAATGTGCAGTATAGATTGTATAAGCAAACCACAACGGGTGGAGCGTTTTTGTCTGTAGGTGGACCTTTCACGAGCAATATTATTGCCAATATTATTGATGATGATGCAGACCCTACTTTGCCCAATTATCAGGTTTGGGTAAGTTCGAATAATACAGCCTGTGTTAATCCTTCGCCAATAATTGTTAGTGTACCGAATTCTTGTTTAGGCAATCCACCTTGTCCGATGTATGTGAGCAGTGGCAGTGGGGCACCCGTCTTTACCCCAGCATCAGGATCAACAGTATGCAGAAATACCAATGCCACTTTTAGTGTTAGCATCAAAGGCGTTTGCAATACGGGGCAAATTGAAGTGAAGTATGGATTTGATCCGGCCTTTGATCCTTATACTGGTGGTATCTCGTTGGGTTCGGCGGGTACTAACCTTGGCGCAACACCGCCTAGCACCTTGGCAACGGGTAAAGTCTTTATCAATGAGTTTGTTCCACGACCTGGGGCTGGTACTTGTGGCGCACTAGGTATAACACCGAATGGAGCCTCGCCCAATAGTGGTGAGTGGGTTGAGCTGTATAATGCGGGACCAGGTAATGTTGATATAAGTGGATGGAGTATTTCGGATGGCGATTGGACGGCTACGATTCCAAGTGGAACCATCATGGCCAATGGTGGATATTATTTGATTGGAGGAGGAGGTACCTTTTGCTCGAGTGGTGTATTACCTGATTTAAATATTGAAACATGTAATTGCGCCACGGTAAATCCAACCACACAGGATATCATGAACCTAACCGATGGCGGCGAACAATTGGCTTTATTCGATTGTTCAGGAACTTTTATTGATGGTGTGTATTGGAATGCAGGACAAGCAGTGCCGGATACAACGGCCAATACAGCCCCTTCGAGTGGATGTGGAAATTATATTCCGCAGCGTAATGTGAATTTGCCCGGAACTGCCACAACGCCAGCGCTCACCTTAACAGGAAGTTCGTTTAGCGGAACGACACAAGGACGGTATCGCACGAGTACTAATACTTGGTTGCCGACCAGTACTTCGGGTACCGTGCCAACGCCTAAGGCTATGAATACAGGAGGTAATTGGATCGGTACCGGCACTAATTTCGGTACTCAATGTCCGGCTCCACCGGTTACCTCAGCCCTGAGTTATTTTTTACCCGATACATGTAATGGCAACACGCCGGTTCAAATTACAGTAAAGGCTATCTATCATCCCGATCCAACCGCACCTTGTACAAAAGGAGATGTAACGGCCACAGCAACTTATACCATACCAACTTGCGAAACCCTCACCTTAAGTGGTAGTGCAGAGTTATGCCAGCCGGCAACAGCCCCAATTAGTATCACTACTTCAAGTGCTTTGGTCGGAACCTATGATATTAATTTATCAAATGGGGTGCAAAGCACAAGTATTAACGGTGTTAGCGGAGCGGGACCTTTCACCGGAACCATCACCACAAGCGGTAATTGGTTTATTAATTCTGTTACGGCACCAACAGGCATTTGTCCGCCAAAAGGAGTAGGCACAGCACAAATTATTATTCATCCGATTCCTGTTATTAGTGCTGCGCCAGCCAGTACATCTTTTTGTTATCAGTATGGTTTCGATTTATCGTCCGTACAATCTTCCTTGGTGTCGGTTCCTTCTACCAATCAATATGTTTGGTACGACTCGCTAACCGGAGGCTCCCCAATCTTTCCGTATGTGAATCCGGGTAGCTCACAAACCTATTATGTGGCAGCCACAACGGGTGCTCCTGCCTTTTGTGAAAACACCAATCGAACACCGATTGTACTCACGATAGATCCATTGCCAGAGGTGCCGGCCATTACCTGTAATGGTATGGTATTGAGCTTTTTTCCTCCTAGTCCCGATTGCATTCCAATTCCTTGTTCTAATGGCTTAGCGTATAGTGCCGATGGAACGAACTGGGGGGTAGGTCCAAGTTTTAGTGCTGCGGATCCGGGTTGGGCAGGCTTTGGAACCGCTTCTACGGGATTGGTTTATATCCGCAATGCCGCCTCTCCTTCTTGTTTTAATTATGTAACTTATTTCAATCCTTGTTTCGCGCCTTTACCAACCACCTTATTTCATTTTTATGCGCATACGAATAGCGATAAAAGCATAGGTTTAGTTTGGGAAACCGCGCAAGAAAAAAATGTATCTCATTTCGAGATTCAACGCAGTGGAAGCCAGAGTGGATTTGTCGCTTTAGGACAAAAAAAGGCCAATGGAAATACATCAAGTTTGTCAACTTATACATTTCAAGATGTCAATCCGCTCAATGGGGTAAATTATTATCGATTAAAAATGGTCGATGAAGATGGCGCCTTTGTCTATTCTAATATCATTCAACAATATAACGATAGACAGACCAACGGGATTAAATCGGTGTATCCGAATCCAGTTCGTGAAAGTCTTTCTGTTGAAATGAATGCCGATCAACGTACCCAAACCCAGATACGAATTTATAATACCCTAGGACAATTACTGATCGACGAGCCCTTGCATTTGCAGCGTGGATACAATCTTCATAATCTTTCAGTAGAATCACTCGAAGCAGGTACCTATTTGTTGCAGATAGAGTTAGGGGCAGAAAAAATGGTGCGTCGCTTTGTGAAAGAATAGAGAAGCTTACGCCTTAGCATATCGATTCAGTTTTGGCACCTCATTCATGAATTTCCCTTTACATTTGCTAAAATTAATGGCGTGAAATTAAAGCATGTGTTTCTTACTGTGGGCATCGTATTGCTGCTCGATCAGTTGTTGAAAATTTATATCAAGACGCATTTTTATTATGGAGAAGAAGTGTATGTGATTGGACAATGGTTTCGTCTTCACTTTATCGAAAATGAAGGCATGGCCTTTGGGATGAAATTTGGTGATCATTGGGGTAAAATTTTTCTTACGTCCTTTCGTTTGGCAGCAGTATGCTGGGGATTCTATTTTATCCAAAAAAACCTGATTCAAAAAAAATATGGCAATGGACTCATTTTTTGTGCCTCATTAATTTTAGCAGGCGCGATGGGTAATTTGATTGATAGCTTAGTGTACGGAAAAATATTTACCGAAAGCAGTTTTCATAAGGCGCATTTTGTGCCGTGGGGACAAGGTTATGGTGAGTTGTTGCATGGTAAGGTTGTAGACATGTTGTATTTCCCTTTATTGAATGGATCTTTCCCTGATTGGTTTCCGATATGGGGTGGTGAGGCATATGAATTTTTTCGTCCCGTATTTAATCTGACCGACTTCGCCATATCGTTTGGTGTGATTTCGATTTTAGTCTTCCAAAATAAAATGTTGCATGGTGTTCAACAAGATGAGGTTATGAAAGAAACGGAAGAGGCAACAGCAGCAAACGATGATATCGAAACAGATGCTGCAACGCTATGAGTTTTCGATGCTATTCGATCTTACTTTTTTATCTTCTTGCGCAAAATGCTTGTTACGTTCGCACTGCTGCGCAAACGCCCCCCTTTCAGTTTCCAACGAAACAATATCCATCAGGCACCTATGTCCATCCGGTAAGTTTCCCAATTTCATTGGCTGGAAATTTTGGGGAATGTCGTCCAGATCATTTTCATTCGGGCATTGATATCCGTACTCGACAAATCGAAAATCAACTGATTTATGCCATTCAGAAAGGCTATGTCTCGAGAGTAAAAATCGAAGCGGGTGGATTTGGCAATGCCATTTATATCACTCAACCCGATGGCTATACAACGGTGTATGCTCATCTGAATCGCTTTATGCCTGACCTAGAATCGTATGTGCATGAACAACAATATAAGGCAAAAAGTTGGAAGATTGATTTGATGCTATTGCCAACTTTATTTCCTGTGACGCAAGGACAATTCATTGCGTGGAGTGGAAATACGGGTTCGTCAGAAGGACCTCATTTGCATCTAGAAATCAGAGATACGAAATCAGAAAACCCTTTAAATCCATTGCTATTTTTTTCGGATATCGAAGATTATGAAAATCCCAAAATCCAACAAGTTGCCCTGTATGATGCCCATAAAAGTATTTACGAACAAGAACCTCTTATTGTATCCTATGCTCGTCGGTACCGACGCTTTCGTCGTCAACGTAAAATCATCTCGATTCAAAGCGATAAAGTCTATCTGGGTATCGAGGCCGACGATTATATGAAAGGCGCTCTGGGTACTTTGGGGGTGTATGAAATGCTAATGACAGTCGATCAACAACCGTCGTTTGCGTGGCAACTCGATAATATCAGTTACGACAGCACACGATACATGAATGCCCATGCCGATTATAAAATACGTAAACAAGGTGGCAAGTGGATTCAATTATGTCATGCATTACCCAACGATAAACTGAATATCTACCAAGATGTGCTTCACCAAAATGGATGTATTGATTTGAGTGATGGAGCTGTGCATACGATTAGTCTGGTCGTGCGAGATGTCAAAGGAAATGCCGATCATGTTCGTTTGCGTTTACAAGGCAGGCGAGTGAATCCTTCAGAATCTTGTCAACAAATGTGGGAAGCAGGAACGCCTCATACTGAGCAACAAGAGTCCATCAAACTAACCATAGACAAATCGTCTTTGTACGACCATCTTTGCTTTCGTGCCGACCTCGAAAATCATCCACAACCCTTTGCCGAAGTATTTCATGTACACGAAGCCTATGTGCCTGTGCATACGGCTTTCTTATTACAACTAAAGCCAAGTCAAAGCATTCCTCTTTCCTTGCAAAATAAATTAGTGATACAACATCAGCCCTATGGAAGAAGCAAAACCCCTTGGGCCAAGGCAGCAAGCTATCAAAACGGTAGGGTGCAGGCCACTGTTCGCGAATTCGGGGCTTATAAGATTCTACCAGACACAATAGCACCCAGCATACGAACTAGTTTTCGAGATCGTGATACCATAACCCATTGCGAGTATATTGATTTTGAAATCAAAGATGAACTAAGTAGCGTTAAGCAGTGCACGCTTTGGGTAGATGACCAATGGCTTCGACTGGTTCAAAAGGGTGATGTATTCTATTATGAATTCGATTCGTATTTCCCTGCTGGAACCCATCGGGTAGTGATAAAAGCTATAGACGAAAATGATAATGTGGCAAGCAGAACCTTTACTTTTGTTCGGTAAAAATTATAGCATGAGCACATTAGAAAAAGGCAGTAAGGCACCAGCCTTCTCATTAAAAAATCAAGAAGGAAAAACAGTTAAGTTGAGCGATTATCTTGGCAAAAAGGTCGTCATCTTTTTTTATCCTCAAGATATGACTCCGACCTGTACTGTGGAGGCATGTAATCTGCGCGACAACTATCAGTCTTTACAAAAAGCAGGTATAGAGGTATTAGGAATCAGTCCTGATGATACTGTTTCGCATACTAAGTTCATCGCCAAACACGAATTGCCATATACCTTATTAGCAGACACAGACAATAAGGTGTTAGAGAAATACGGTGCATGGGGCGAAAAAAATATGTATGGAAGAAAGTATATGGGCGTATTGCGCACTACTTTCTTGATTGATGAAAAAGGGATAATTTTTGATGTTATTCGTAAGGTAAAGAGTGCTGAGCATGCGACCCAAATTCTCGATAAATGGAAATAAAATAAGACCTATCCATATTCGATAAAATTATTTTTGGCGCGGATAGCAGCCTAACAATAACAGTCCCGGCAGTGTGCGATTGTATGAAAAGATACAATTCATTTATAGGGTTGTAGCCGAATTGATTTTCTGCAACATCCAGCATGGTTAAAGCATGAATACTATTATGCACAACAAAGGCGGCATGAAAAAACCTTTCGTTTTTTGTTTCAATACATTGTGTATTCTTTTCGTTATGATGATCAACAAAACCCTTAGGAAAGAGAAGCTCGAAACGTTGAGAAAAATCCCTTTGTTGAGTCTTGGACGATATTCGATTGAATTAATTTGTGGGTTTCGAAAAAAAACTATTTTTACAAGGTATGATGGCGCAACAAATCACCGAAGGGGTTTCTATTACGGTAGAAACTTTTTACAACCAGGAGCAATCTAATCCAGTTTTGGGTGAGTACACGTTTGCCTATCGGGTGTCTATCGATAATCAATCAAATTTCCCCATCAAATTGTTGCGTCGGCATTGGCATATTTTTGATAGCACAGGTTCTTATCGCGAAGTAGAAGGCGAGGGTGTAGTGGGACAACAACCCGTACTTGAACCTGGCGAATCGTTTCAATATGTGAGTGGGGCTAGTATTCGGAGTGATATGGGAAAGATGCTCGGGGCTTATCAAATGGAGAATATGCTCAACAAGAAGATTTTTCGGGTTCATATTCCAGAATTTGAGCTGATTGCCCCTTTCAAAATGAACTAAGTCGGCATCCTACAAACAATTCCTAAATTTCTGTGTAATTACACTATTTTAGTCGTTTGTAAGCGCAAGGCAGCTAGCTTTGTGGCTTGTTCGCCGATATGAAGAAAAGTATAAAAACACTCTGGTGGGTATTTCTGGGAAGCATTGTTTGCTTTAACCTGATGTTGCTAATGCTGAATGCAGGGTGGTTGGGTTATATGCCTAAAATGAAGGAACTCGAAAATCCAAAATCATCGGCTGCCTCCGAAATTTATGCCAGTGACGGAAGCTTATTAGGAAAGCTCTATCTCGAAAACCGCGAACCGGTTTTGTATAGTGAGATCTCCAAAAATACGATTGATGCTTTAGTTTCTACCGAAGACGAACGTTTTTATGAGCACAGCGGTATCGATGCCGAAGCCATTGCTAGAGCCCTATTTGGCGTCATTACGTTCAGTCCAAAAGGAGGAGCCAGTACCATTACCCAGCAATTGGCTAAACATCTTCTCGATCAAGAACAACGCTCGGGTAATATCATCATGGTGGTAATCGAAAAGCTGAAAGAACAGATTATCGCTGTGAAGCTCGAGAAAAATCTTACGAAATCAGAAATTCTTGCCTTGTATCTAAACACCGTCCCCTGGGGATATAATGCGTATGGTATTAAGTGTGCATCCAAGACATATTTTAATAAACTACCCAAAGACCTTAGTGTTTCTGAGTCGGCTTTGTTGATAGGGATGCTAAAGGGTTCGTCTTTATACAATCCCGTAAAAGAGCGTTCGCGCGAGCGAGCCCGTTTGCGCAGGAATACAGTTTTTGATCAAATGGTGAAGAACCATAAACTCTTGGCTGCTGACGCAGAAAAATTAAAAGCAGAACCAATCACGCTCGATTTTCATCCAACGAGCGAATCACAGCACGACGGGCTAGCGCCTTATTTTCGACAGGTTGTGGAGCAAGATGTTAGGGCTTGGTGTAAAAAAAGGAATCTGAATATTTATAAGGATGGATTGAAAATTTATACAACCATCGATCCCACTATGCAGCAATATGCAGAAGATGCTGTTGTGGAGCAAATGCAAGACCGGGCTAAATTCTCCAATATGAAAAATTGGAAGGATCATCAGCAAACCTTAATGCGTGTGGTGAGAGATAGTAAGCGATTTCGTAATTGTTTGGCCGAGGATATGGATGAACAAGAAATTCTACGCACTTTCCGTCAGCGGATTCCCATGAAGGTTTTCTGTTGGAATAAAAAACGAGAAAAGGATACGGTATTAAGTCCTATGGACAGTATCAAGTACATGAGGGCCTTTGTTCATGCGGGTTTTATGGCTATGGATCCGGCCACCGGCGAAGTGAAAGCTTGGGTAGGAGGAATCAATCATAAGTATTTTCAGTACGACCATGTCAATGTCAATACCAAACGTCAGGTGGGCTCAACCATCAAACCATTATTGTATTGCTTAGCTGTCGACAATGGATATTCTCCTTGTCAATCGATACCTTTAACGGGCGTTACTTTTCCCGGAAAAGGATATTATTGTCCAGATAAACCCGGTGGGGCTATGGAGATGAAACGAGCCCTGGCCTTCTCCAAAAATAATGCTACGGTGAATATCCTCAAGATGGTGGGTATTGAACATTTTGTTGATTTTTTGAAGAAGTTAGGCATAAGCAGTGAGTTACATAATTTTCCTTCTATCTGTTTAGGGGCTGATGATATTTCATTGATGGAAATGGTAAGAGCCTATTCTATGTTCCCGAATTATGGGATTAATACGAAGCCATTGTACATTGCCCGTATCGAAGATCGAAATGGCAATCTCTTAGAAAATTTTGTACCCGAACGTAAAGAGGTAATCAATGAAATTACAGCGTTTAAAATGATACGCATGATGATGGGAACCGTATTGTATGGAACGGGTCGCCGTTTAAAACCCGGATATGGCATTACGGGAGAGGTTGCCGGAAAAACAGGGACTACCAATAGCGAGGCTGATGCGTGGTTTATTGGATACACGCCTCAATTACTCGCTGGTGCTTGGGTAGGGTGTGAAGACCGTTTTATCGGTGAAGGACTCGGTGAAGGTGCTCATGCGGCGATGCCAATTTGGGGTTATTTTATGCGCAGGGTACAAGCCAATAATCGCTTGGGTTATAATAAGGTGGATGTGTTCGAAAAACCAACAACGATGGAAGGGATTGACGAATGCGATGCTATCGATGAAATTAGTCTGCAACGTGCAAATGCCCAATCTAATGTCTCTCGAACCGATTCGATGGATATTGCTCCTGATGAAGATATTCAGGAAACAAATCGATTCGGGGATGGTAGCGAGACTGAATATAAAATGCCATAGTGAATGCGTTGTTTCCTGTCTTTTAGATTCACCTCATCGTGCTTGTTTGTGGTTTTGTTTTTCACCAATACGATACAAGCGCAATCCCCAATGGCAGATATGTTTTGCGGACTCCGAAATGTAAGTACCCGATCGGGTGAGGTGCTCGACTATAAAGTGTTTTATACCTTGGCGGGTATGTATGTAGGGGCAGGACACGTAAGCTTTAGCAATACGGTTGAGATGTATCAGCGTAAGCCAGTGTATCATGTGAAAGGCGAAGGAGGTACATTTCCTTCGTACGACTGGTTCTATAAAGTGAGGGATGTGTATGAAAGCTATATCGATACAAATACCTTGTTGCCATTAAAATTTGTACGACAAGTCAACGAGGGAGGTACCCACATTTATAGTCAGGTTTTATTTCAGTCTCAACCGAAAAAAGCGATTTCGTTGCAAGGGGCATATTCTGTCCCCGATTGCATACAGGATGTTTTATCAGCGATTTATTATGCACGAAATATAGATTTCAATCAATACAAACCCGGCGATAAAATACCCTTCTCTATCTTTTTAGATGATCAGGTATTCCCTATTTATTTACGCTTTTTAGGTCGCGAGATTTTGCACACCCGTTATGGCGATTATCATACGATAAAGTTCAAGCCTTTACTCATCGAAGGCACTATTTTTACCGGAGGCGAACAAATGAATGTGTGGGTGACTGATGATGATAATCGATTACCCGTTTTAATCGAAACCCCCATTTTAGTTGGCAGTATTAAGGTGTATTTAAAATCTTTTCGTGGACTAAGAAATCGAACCAACGGTATTATTCATACCCGAAATAGCGATTAGGGTTGCTGCTTGTAAATCGATTTGATCGTATCGTAGGCTTTCTTTTTTCGACCATAATAGTCAATCAAACTCCAACTGCATACGGGCCAACAATCATTAAACTGCCAAATTAATGAGCCCATACAACGCCCTTTCGAATGCAGTTGCGCATTGATTGTCCAAGCCAAGGCCTTCGATTGTAAGCTCTGCGTTGCTTCAATATACGAATCGAAATCTGTGTACGCTATATGCTCCATATTCAAATACCGATTGATAGTACTGTAGCCGGTTGGATGTTTTTGATGAACACGCATCACAAGACTGTTCGTATCTAAATCGTTTGTTGAGGCATATTGCATAATACTCTCTTTTACGGGCAAGGCCTGCATGCCAAATTCACTCATAAACCGAGGAACTTTTACTCGCATCATATCAATAGGTTCTAAGCCCCACCACATGCCCCAATAATGACTATCGCCTTGGGTCATACTTTCTTGTCGACCCCATCCATACAAAGGCGAACTAGCAATATAGTCGCGTTCGGGATCATATTGTTTTACCAAGGCAGGCAGAATTTCTTGAAACAAGGTTTGGTATTCCTTCCAACATCGAATAGAATCTTCGTCATGCAGATGAAATTGTTTTTGCCAGCCCCAATTGTGCCAGGCTTCATCGATCTCGTTATTGCCACACCAAAGCACGATGCATTTGTGTTTACGTAAACGCAAAATATTATCGATAGCTTCTTGTTTCACATTGTTAATAAAATCTTCAGTAGCAGGATACATGGCTCCGGCAAACATAAAGTCTTGCCAAACATAAATACCCAAGGAGTCGCACAAATCATAAAACGCATCATCTTCATAAATGCCTCCCCCCCAAACGCGAAGCATATTGAAATTCGCCTCTTTAGCGGCAAGTAATAAACTCCGGTATTTTTCTTTTGTGATGCGAGGTAAAAAAACATCGGCAGGGATCCAATTGGCTCCCCGCATAAAAGTAGGCTTTCCGTCTACTGTAAAATAAAAGGATCGACCTATGTTGTCTTTCTCTTGCACTAACTTCACCTTACTATACACTGCCTTGCTTGGCTTTTCTTTTTGTGCAATTAATTTCACCGAGCGCCATATTCCGCAGGTAGTGAGCTTAGGTGCCCAATCCCACCCAAAATGATATTGAGCTTTACGAATATAGTGTCTGTTATTTTCGCAGGGACGAACAAACGGTAAGGCTAATTTGGCCAAGCTATCTGCCATTTTTGTTGCGCTATGAAAATAAATACGCAACTCATTATCGGGTAACAATTGCTTGGTGATGTCGATCGTATAGGTACGAAACATATTCGCAGCCTGTAAAATCAATTGATTGTTGAGGTATACATCGGCATAGGTATCGAGTCCATCAAACTGTAAGTAAATAGGGTGTAGATCATCGTAATCAAAGCCATCTTGAAAATGGGTTTTATACTCCCAATCGCAATCATTTACCCACAGGGCTTTCTCTTCATTATCGCCAAGAAAAGGATCGCTCAAAATGTGTGCATCCATTAAATCAGTATGCACAGTGCCGGGCACGCTAGCTTTTATCCATTGAGGGTTGCCAGCTTTATGCAACTGCCAGTTGGTATGTAAGTAAATCAGCGAGTCTGAAGCATGCATAAACAAGGGCAATATGCATAACAGAAAACAGAATCGCTTCATGCAACAAATCTTACTCGGGTTTATAATCTAAAGTCAGTTTGCGAATGCGACGAAGAGGTCCGCTGCAATAACTACTATGACAATGAACACAGGCATTCACAACAGCCGTATAGTTAGCCGCTTGATTTTCTTTACTACTCATCAAAGTACGCCACGCCTTTTCGATGATGTTAGCATTATCAAAAAATAAAGGCTCAAGAACAGATGAGTCAGTGGGTTCGGCGGTCCAGAAAGGCATGAGTGGATAGCTGACTGAATCTACACTTTGTTTGACAATAATTTTCAATCGCATACTATCACAAGCATCCGCCATATTACGCATCATCAAGGCCATTGGCTTGGGATTGTTGGGATCTTTAACAGGCGTCGAGCAACTGCCTTCTTGTTTATCGTTTTCTTTTTTATCTTTCCCCTGTTCCGAACAAGAAATCAAAACGCAAGCCAGTAGCCAAAAGGTTACAAGAATTATTTTTTGCATAGTGATTATTTAAGAATAACCCCCTTGGCTTCGAACACGAGTTCTTTCTTAGGTTCTTTAATAGCTGCGATTGCTTCTTTCGAATCGCCATTATCTTTCGCAAACTCTTTGAGATCTTCGATAGAGGTTACGTCAACACTAGCAAAACCATCTACGATTGCGGTGCGACCTGACGCATCTTTGGGCATAAAAAATCCGTAATCCTTAAAGGTTACGCGTATGGTGGAACTATCGGCATTCATGAGCTCCATCCAACAGCCTTTTTTCTGACATACAGCGTTGATCTTTCCGACTAGCTTACAATTGAGTTTGGTGCTATCGCCCATCATGGCTTTCAGACTATCACTAGGCATCGCTCCCTCTTCTGTTATTTTTTCTCCAAAATATTGAGGAGCCGATAATGAATCTGTTTTTTCTTGAGCAGTGGTTTCTTTTTTTCCGGTATCCTGGCAAGCGGTAAACAGAGAGGCTGCCAATAAAAAGAGCATTACTTTTTTCATTTATTTTTATTTTAAGAATTCAAATATAGCGGTAAGTGATAAAATCAGGGATTAAAAAACAAATTTAATTCCTTGCCTATCGCTTGCACTTCCTGGGCATCGACATCAATATAGCTTAATCTTTCTTGCATGCTTGGTGGTGAGTATATTTCGTTAGGGTGTACTGCGCTTCGGGCGGCCGTATGAAATTCTCTGGCACCGGTGCGTCGGGCAATTTCTTGTACATTGACAGATCGCAAGCCACTACCAGGCATTATTATAATTCGTTGAGCGGCCTGCTCTAGCAATTGTGCCAATACATTGAGTCCGTTCATTACATTGGGACATTGTCCACTACTCAGAATTCGATCACAACCCAGTTCGATAATATCCTCTAAGGCTTCAAATGGATCTCGGCTTCTATCAAATGCCCGATGAAAAGTAAATGACATACTACCTGCCATGGAAATGAGTTCGGCAGTTCGCTCTTTATCTACTCGCCCATCGCTAAGTAATATTCCACTTACTACGCCAGCAAACCCTAAATCGCGACAGCATTCAATATCTTTTTTCATGGCTCGAAATTCTTCGTTGCTATACACAAAATTTCCACCACGGGGTCTGATAATAGGAAATACAGGGATGTTGATGCATCGAATGGCTTCTGCTAATACGCCATACGATGGGGTAGTGCCGCCTTCATGTGGGTTTTCGCAAAGTTCAATGCGATGAGCGCCGGCTTCTTGAGCGGTAAGTGCCCCCGACAAGGTAAAGGCAGCAATCTCTAGACAATAAGTAGCCATGTTATTTTTCTGCATCAAGGTATGAAGCGGCCTCAATAATTTCTTCCCCATCTACCGATCGCTTGGCCATGGTAAATCCGGGTAACATCGAATAGCTACCTGTTTCGCCGCTTGTGTTCACAGCAATAAATCCGATTTGTATGTTGCGCGACTTTTCCTTACCTCTCAATCTATAAACTCTTTCCACGGCTAATTCACAGGCCCTTTGCGGTGATTTGCCGTGTCGCATGGCTTCAACGACAGTATGACTACCACAGATGCGCACTACCTCCTCGCCAATGCCTGTTGCTGTGGCAGCCCCAACTTCATTATCGACAAATAAGCCGGCGCCAATAATCGGCGAGTCGCCAACCCGTCCGTGCATTTTATAAGCCATTCCACTCGTTGTACAGGCGCCTCCTAAGTTACCCAATCGGTCGATGGCTATCATGCCAATGGTATCATGATTTTGCTTGATGCGCTCTTCCAGATCATGCACGGTAATCATAGGGTCGTATTTCGAGGTCTCTAACCATTTCTTCCAAGCGGCTTCGGCTTTGGGTGTTAGCAGATTTTCTTTTTTCATGCCATGGAGTAGGGCTAATTGATAAGCACCATCGCCTACAATCTGCACATGGGGTGTTTTTTCCATAACCAATCGCGCTACGGTAATGGCATGGATTATATTTTCGAGGCACATCACCGAACCGATATTGCCTTCGTGATCCATGATACAAGCATCGAGGGTAACTCGTCCATCTCGATCGGGTAGCCCACCTAAACCTACACTTTGGTCTTCTGGGTCGGCTTCAGGTACCATAACACCCTGATGCACGGCATCCAAAGCCAGTCCACCGCTATTTAGCACTTCCCAAGCTTTGGCATTGGCTTTTACATTCGGGGCCCAGGTGCTAATCACCATAGGACTAGCCGCGGCATTATTTTCAGTAATGCCTGCGAGTAGGGCATTGGGTAAGGCAAGCAGCGGACTAGCCATGCCCACTCGTTTCACAAAGGTTCTTCTGTTCATGAGGGTAAGTATGAAGGATAAATGTATAAAAGAAATGGCAAGTTTGTCTTTCCACGATGTTGAATCTATTTTATAGGCTACCCTTATGAATGCATTCTCTTTCATTACCTTCAGATTCGTACCAACAAAAATCCCCGCCGAAGCGAGGAGTTCTGTATTATCAAACAAAAAGACCTAGGCTTTTTCGGCTTCAATCTTAGCTTTAATTTTCACTTCAATTTCAGCAGCCATTTCTGGATTATCAAGCAGCAATTGTTTTACAGCATCACGCCCTTGTCCTAATTTTTGGGTATCATACGCATACCACGAACCGCTCTTTTGTAACACCCCATGATCTACCCCTAAATCGACTAACTCGCCCGATTTACTAATGCCTTCCCCAAAAATAATATCGAATTCTGCCTGACGAAATGGGGGGGCAACTTTGTTTTTTACGACTTTAACTCTGGCTCGGTTTCCTATGGCCTCATCTCCATCTTTTATCTGGGCAATACGACGAATATCTAATCGCACAGAAGCATAAAACTTCAAGGCATTTCCTCCGGTCGTTGTTTCTGGACTCCCAAACATCACTCCAATCTTTTCACGCAATTGATTGATGAAAATACAGCAACAACCTGTACGATTAATGGTGGCTGTAAGCTTACGTAATGCCTGACTCATCAAACGGGCTTGTAATCCCATTTTACTATCACCCATTTCTCCTTCTAATTCCGCTTTAGGTACTAAAGCGGCTACCGAGTCAACAACCACTAAGTCAACCGCTCCCGATGATATCAACCGATCGGCAATTTCTAAGGCTTGCTCTCCGTAATCGGGTTGCGAAATCAATAGATTATCTATATCAACGCCTAATTTTTTTGCATAACTAGAATCAAAGGCATGCTCGGCATCAATAAA
>JBEISB010000098.1:0-8356 GCA_040375635.1 Chitinophagaceae bacterium
GCTTAGATCCTCGTTTACTCAGGGCCGCCTGCAAATCGATAACAATAGCTCCCACTTTAGGGCGAATCAATCTTGCCCCTTCTAAATTAGCTGTTGGTAATGCACCACCACATTTTTTCATTACCGACGATATTCTCTCATTTTTTTCAGTGAGCGCATATTCTCCGGCGTAGGCCACTTCGCCAGTAATGGTTACGCGTTGTTGATTGAGGAACTCTGTTTTACGGCGAACATATACTCGATCCATCGGTTTGAGTACGATATTTTCTGAAGTCTGATCAATGTCTAAATTAGCGTTGATCGAAATTATTTTTACCGTACTTCCTTTCGAATCAATCGAATATTTATCTACAGAATCTACAATATTTGAAATCTCAATTCGTCCATTTTCGGCATCCAATCGAAGTCCGCCACACAACAACAAGACATCCTTCAACTTCATGTTTTTATAGTAAGGCACTTTCCCAGGTTTGCGGACAAAGCCCACAACATCTATTTTATATTGTTGTTCGAAGTCTTTATTTGATAATACTTTGATTTTATCGCCAGCGAGAATCTCCACATCCTTGTTACTTCCTGGCGCTTCAATGTCTGAAAGATTGACTTTAATAGCTTCAGACGCTAAAGGATTTGTGCCGCGTAATATAAAAATCCTAGGCAAATAGGCCGTGGGTGTAGTACCGCCAGCTCTGCGCAAGACATCACTTAAATGCTCCCCTTCTCTCACCTCATATTCGTCTGGATAATTTACATCGCCTTCTACCCAAACCGTATTTGTCAATCCTTCGCGAATCGGTCGTAAGGAAACTTCATCTCCATCGTTCAATATCAAATCTGTATAAGATCCTGCGCCTGAACTACTTTGCTTACTCAACGAAGCCAAATCAATAAAACGTTCTTTTTCGGCGCTAATGGTTTTTACATGAACCAACGAATTACGGGCATTAAAGGCAGCCCCACCAGCCATTTCAATTAAATCAGTCAGTCCTTCGTCGCCAGTAAGTTGATAATACATAGGTCTTTTAAAACTACCTTTTGCACTTACCTTCTTCTCGTATAAGCCTACATAAATAAAGTCGTTGTCTTCGAGATAGATTTCTCTTCCTTTACCGCCTTTACGTAGATACTCATATAAATCTAAAATCTCTACGGTATGTCCTTCACGACGAATTTCAATTTTCCGCAGATTTCCCAATTCCGTTAATCCGCCGGCTCTAAACAATGCATTGAGGGCAGAATTAAAGGCCGATATCGTATAAGTACCTTGCTTTTTTACCTCGCCCACGATGGTAACGCGCAAGGTTCTTGCTTTCCCCATTTGTACGTCGATATGTGTAGTTGGGGGAACAACCTTCCGGAATTTCTGAACGATAACACGGGTAGCTTCTTCGAAACTGAGTCCCTGTAGATAAATCTTTCCAACCAAACGTGGAAAAATAGAACCATCTTTCGCTATCGTATAATCTTGTTGCAATTCGGCACCGCCCCACAGTGAAATTATAATCTCATCTCCAGGTCCTACCCGATAATCAAGGGGTGGTGCTGTTGGGTTTTTTTCGGATAAATCGAACACATTGTTTGAAAAAAAATTAGCCCCATAAACCTGCTTCTTCAAACTATCTACAGCCGTTAATGTATCTGTTTTTTCGACCTTCTCTTGTTGTATCTTTTGTAAATACGCTTGGTATTCAGGATCATTCATGTAAGCATCCTGCATTCTTTTTTCTTCGGCCTCTTGTTTTAATGCGTTCAGATCTTGAAAGAGATTAGGATTGGTTGCGGGATTTACACCGGTAGGCAAGGCGGGATTGGTATTGCGCGGATCTGCTTTTTGCTTATCGGAATTATTGCCTTCTTTTTCGGTATCAAAAAAATTGGTACTGCTTTGCTGATTGGGGTTATATGGATTGGTTCCGTATGGATTCACCACGGGATTGGTATTCCCTCCCCCCATGGTTTGCCCCATCATAATCAATGGAAGCCACAATATTATCAGCAGCAGGACTTTCTTCATACAGCATCAAAAGTAATACAAATTTGTTTAGGCTTTAGGTAGTGCCGATAGGGTATCCAGAAATTCTTTCCAGATTTCCTGCACAATGTTGGCGGCGGGTTTAATCTCACGGATTAGGGCCGAGACTTGTCCAATTTCTAATTCTCCTTCTACCAAATCTCCTTCAAACATCCCCTTCTTGGCTCTTGCTTTTCCTAATAATTGTTGCAAATCCTCATCACTCACACAATGACCTTCGGCATTCTTTACCTGTTGATAAAAGGGATTTTTTAATAAACGAACCGGAGTAAGGCGCTTTAATACGAGCTCCGTATCGCCCTCGCCGGCCTGCACAATCTGCTCTTTAAACTGCGGGTGACTCGAGGCTTCGGGGCTACAAACAAAGCGGCTTCCGATCTGAACCCCTTCGGCGCCCAAAATCATAGAAGCTAGCATACTCTTTCCGGAACCAATACCCCCTGCGGCAATCAGCGGAATGCGAATCGCCTCCCGAACGGCCGGTATCAGACAAAGCGTTGTCGTTTCTTCGCGACCATTATGACCACCCGCTTCAAACCCTTCGGCAACCACAGCATCAACCCCGGCATCTTGACTTTTTAAAGCAAACTTGGCCGAAGAAACAACATGTACCACCTTTACGCCATTGGCCTTTAAGGTTGAGGTCCAGGTTTTAGGATTTCCGGCAGATGTAAATACAATGGGCACTTCGTATTTCAAAATGAGGTCGATATGCTTATCAATATCCGGATACAGCAAAGGCAGGTTAACACCGAAGGGTTTTGATGTTGCTTCTTTGCATTGACGCAGATGTTGTTCTAACACTTCGGGATACATGCTACCGGCACCGATGAGACCGAGCGCGCCTGCATTACTAACCGCCGAGGCCAACTTCCAGCCAGAGGCCCAAATCATGCCCGCTTGAATGATCGGATACTGAATCTGAAAGAGGGAGGTAATTCGGTTATTCCAAGCATTTTGCCCGAGGGTTCCAAAGTGTTGCATACTTATTTACTTAAATCAATTTCTGTATTGTCGCCAATATTCAAGCTTTGGCTAGCACCACAAATCAGGGCATCGCTTCCGATCAATGAAAGTTCGAGGGCCACCTTTTCGAGTACCGAATAGGATCCAATGATAGAATCACGAATGATTGAATTTTTAATCTTCGTCTTTTCACCCACGGTAACATTAGGACCAACAATCGAATTTTCGATTTCGCACCCCAAGGCGATACTCACCGGATGTATGATAATCGTATTATCAAAAAACGGAACTTCTTCGGAGGCATAACCTACTTTATTGAGTAAAATCGCATTGGTTTCGAGCAGTGATTCTTTTTTTCCGCAATCGAACCAATTGTTTACCTGAAAAGTCCCCACACGAATACCACTATGTACCAGCTCGTTAATAACATGGGTGAGATGATACTCCTCGTGTTGCTCTGTTGAGGCTAAGTCTCTTTCAATCACAGCAAATAACTCTTGACTTTCGCGAATTTTATAGATACCCACTAGGGCCATATTTGATTTTGGTATTTTGGGTTTCTCCACCGCATTTCGGATAAAGCCATCCGGATTGAGCTCGGCCACACCAAAATCGCGGGGATCATCTACTTTTTTAACGCCTACTACAGAATGAGGTGAGGCAATGACTTCCGCTAAATCATAATCACAAATGGTATCACCGAACACAATCAGTAATTCTTCGTTGGGCGCTACAAATTCTTTAGCCAGATAAATCGCATGACCCGTTCCGGAACGCTCGCTTTGTACAACAAATGTAGACTGTATATGCGGGTAATGCTCTTCGACATAATTTTTAATTTTCTCACCCAGATATCCAATAATAAAAATAAAATCGTTTTGTCCACGCTCGATAAACTGATCGATAATAAAACTCAGAATGGTTTTACCGGCCAGGGGAATTAAAGGTTTGGGCTGGGTATAAGTATGCGGTCTTAGTTTAGCACCCGCACCGGCAACCGGTATAATCACTTTCATCGTTATCGTTTTACAGGGTCCAAATATACTATTTTCAATATCTTCTCAGGACCAGCAAGCTTGCTTTTGATAAAAAGTAATGCAAGCCGCAATATCGTCTATCTTTGGCCCCTCATTCGATACATTATGCAAAACGACATTGAATTATTTTCCATTATAGAAGAAGAATTTGCCCGTCAGCAACACGGGTTGGAATTGATAGCCTCCGAAAATTTTACCAGCGCTCAGGTAATGCGTGCCATGGGAAATGTAATGACTAATAAATATGCCGAAGGATATCCGGGTAAGCGGTATTATGGGGGATGTGAAGTGGTTGACAAGAGCGAACAGTTGGCCATCGATAGAGCCAAACAAATTTTTAATGTAGATTTTGCCAATGTGCAACCGCATTCGGGTGCTCAAGCTAATGCGGCAGTGATGCTGGCAATCTTAAAACCCGGCGATAAAATTCTGGGCCTCGATCTCAGCATGGGCGGACATCTTACCCATGGATCTTCAGTAAACTTTTCGGGTAAATTGTATCAGCCCTTTTTTTATGGTGTAAAAAAAGAAGACGGTCTTGTTGATTACGACCAAATGGAGAAGGTTGCGCTGACAGAACAACCAAAACTCATCATCTGCGGCGCCTCTGCTTACAGTAGAGACTGGGATTATGCCCGTGTGCGTGCTATTGCCGATAAAGTAAATGCTTTTGTATTGTGTGATATGGCACATCCGGCCGGACTCATTGCCAAAGGACTATTGAATTCGCCCTTCGAGCATTGTCATTTTGTAACCTCTACCACCCACAAAACCTTACGAGGACCTCGTGGAGGCATTATCCTCATGAAAACAGATTTCGAAAATCCTATGGGCATTACGGGTCCCAAAGGCGATATCCGACTCATGAGTGAATTAATTAATCTCGCTGTATTTCCGGGTATACAAGGCGGTCCCCTCGAGCATGTGATTGCAGCGAAAGCGGTTTCTTTTTTCGAAATCCTACAAGATGATTTCATGGTGTATGCGCAACAAGTCATTGCCAATGCCAAAGCGCTCGAACATGCTTTCGCGAATCGTAATTATGATATCGTATCAGGCGGCACCGACAATCATTTACTATTGATTGATTTGCGCAATAAAAATATCTCGGGTAAAAAAGCCGAAAATACTTTGGTGAAGGCCGATATCACCATCAATAAAAACATGGTTCCCTTCGACGATAAATCGCCTTTTATTACTTCTGGAATTCGTTTAGGCGTTCCTGCCCTTACCACACGAGGCTTACAAGCCAATCATATGGAATCGATAGCTGAATGGATAGATGCCATTATTACTGATATCGACAACGAACAAAAGATTGCCCGCGTAAAAGGCGAAATCAACGAGTTTATGCAAGCCTTTCCTTTGTATCCGGGATGGAAGGTGAATGGATAATTTCGGACATCTCTTACGCCTGCAATGTATTGTCGACAAGCCTTATTTCTGTTGAACTAATTTCTATTTACTATGATTTATCTTGGTGAAATCAATCGTCTCAAAATTATGAGAAACACATCGGTAGGGATGTATGTAGCCGACAAAGTGGGTAATGAAGTCTTGCTGCCGAAAAAGTATATCGACTCTCATTTTCAGATTGGTGATATCATCGAAGTGTTTGTGTACAAAGACCAAGAAGACCGTCCCGTAGCCACGACCTTAGAACCTTATATCACGGCCGGCGAATTTGCTTTTTTACGCGTGCGTACTGTTACTCAATTTGGGGCTTTTGTAGAATGGGGTATGGAAAAAGATTTACTAGTGCCGATGGTTGAGCAGTCGAAAAAAATGGAAGTAGGACAATCGTATGTTGTATTTGCTTACCTCGACGAGCAAAGTAACCGCTTAGTGGCTTCGAGTAAAATCAATAAGTTTATTCGAAACGACGAGTTGGATGTTGTGGCCGGCGAAGAGGTTGATTTATTGATATTTGAAGAAACCTTTTTAGGATATAACGCTATCGTCAACAATCAATTTAAGGGGTTAATTTATCGTAATGAAGTGTTCAGAGATTTGCAAATTGGCGATAAACTGCAAGGTTATATTAAAACCATACGCGAAGACGGAGCCTTAGATTTGTCGTTACAAAAACCGGGCATTATGCACTTGGCCGATACTACCCAAGAAGTGCTCGATTATTTGAAGAAACACGATGGAAAAATTTTACTTACCGATAATAGCTCGCCCGAAGAGGTAAAAAAAATGCTGAACATGAGCAAAAAAGCCTTTAAGCGTTCGGTCGGTATTTTATACAAACAACGCATGGTGCGCATCGAAGATGATGGGGTGTATTTGGTAACGCTGTAGTGGCGTTAGAAGCCGATTAGATTGTTGTTGTGCTGGTAAAAGAAATTATTTTTCGACTTTGTTAGATATAGCAATTTTCAGTACGCGTCTGTCTGCGGAATCTATTCAGCCTCAGGCTTAGTAGAAGGAATTTCACTTTCTAGTAAGTCCATCTATTCAATGCAACTAAGGTCAAAAGTTTTATTGTTATTATGTTATTTGGCAATTCTAATATTCTCACATTCGAAATGCCTTTACATATCCTATCATCTCTTTGAGAGAGATTATTTCCCTCAGGATATTATTTTCTTGAATCAACCTTATGAATCTCATTGGATAAAAAATAATAGTAAACAATAGCAAGAGATGAACCCAATCCTGATGCCAAAATATCAATATAATCAAATGTTTTTGATGCTGTAAAATATGGAAAAAATTCTTCGTAAGTCAAAATAGCAAGCACAAAAACAGAACTTGTTACAATAAACCTTCGCCCTTTATGTAAATTTAGTTTTAATGCTTTGTTCATCGGGAGTAGGCTGAACATAAATGCACCAATTAGATTTGGCAAGCTGCCGAGAATAGGAGAAAAAAACGTGATATTGCTATAATTTGGACGTAGATACCTTTTGTTGATAAAAAATAAAAATACTAAAGCCGCATTAATTACTAGATGTATTCTTGATACTCTCTTGAAATCCATAATGTATAATTTTCTTCAACTTGTCTAGCGTTTGTATAGTTTTAGCATTTCCTTTACCCCCCTAACTCCAATCCATCCACTAATCTTTTTCAAAAAACTCCGGATATGATCTCAGCATCATTTGCGCATAATTGCGCGTAACTACTATCATATCCTGATGATTGAGGAAGCCGATAAACACATCGAAATCAAATTTCTCTTTACCCACTTTTAGCATGCCTTTGGTGCCGCGGGTTACGGGTTTAAAATATAAGCTTAGGGTTTGCATCGGTTTGCCTTTGCATTTCAAGAAAATATCGGCCAGTTTATGTCCGCTGCTGAGTATGGTGTCTTTAATGAGGTTACGGGTTTCGTAGCCTAAACAATACAAACTATCGTAGAGTCCTAAATAGGTTTGTACTCGCTTCACATTTAATGGATCTTTTGCGGTTTGATTACCTGTAAGCACTGGCGATTGCGGATTTTGGTTATCGATACGAAACGAATATTGAGTAGAATCTTGGTAGGATACTTCTACCGACTCAATATCTTCGGCCTTGGCGTACAAGATTTGCTTCGAGCGCCAATTAGCCAGTCTGGTGTTATAGCGTATGCCAACAAATGTATTTTGCAAAGGCAGCTTAACCACATAAGGACGCTTCGCCCCTTCATTGAGCATATAGGTCAAATTATCGGGAGATGGATTTTGGGCTACATAAAAGCAATTTGTTTTTCCCTCGTCGGTATAAATTTCTACCTTGGTACTATTGGTACTCATTTCTTTAATTACCGCATCATGATAACTTAGGCGCACGGGCTGTATTGCCTTCTGGTCGTGAAGCGCCGCCAATAAATCTTGCACTAAGGTCTGCACCGCCGCAATGCTATCGTTAATTATCCATTCGCCATTTTTTTGAGTAAAGGTTAGGTTTTCACCATTCAGACTACTCAGAAAGATTTTTTTAATGGCATCGGTGTTGTTCACGCTAAAGTTGACTTCCTTTTTATCGAAACTATCTTCGCGATTGCGAAAAACAAAATAATAAGTAAGAGCAGCGGTAACGAGTAATAAAAGTAGATAAAGCAGATTGCGTTTCATGTCGCCAAAAGTAAGTCGGGCTTGGCAACCGCGTTTGAATTTTTCGTTAGATTTCTAAGAAGCCGCTACTTATTTTTTCTTATCGATCTGCGCAGCCACCCTTGGCGTGGTGTTTGTCCACTTTCACCCGTTCAGGATTCCTTATTCGAATTATTATTCACGCAAAGAACGCCGAGGTATTCACGCAAAGATCGCCGAGGTATTCACGCAAAGGTATTCACGCAAAGATCGCTGAGGTATCGACGCTAAGACCGCAA
>JBEISB010000020.1:0-16931 GCA_040375635.1 Chitinophagaceae bacterium
AACCTTGTATTCATCCAAACGGTAGCATATAATTTCCGAGAGAAGTTAAAATAATTTCCATCCAGATGCAATCCCACTTTTAATCCGTCGATAGGATTCCACCAAAAGTCGGGCCGCCAATTCGCCTGGTATTTTTTCCAATCGGCACCGCTATTCACAAACGACTCCCGACGAAGAATCACCGATTCGGGAGCAAGCATGCGATGTCGATGTTTGTAGTTATTCAACATATTGATATCCGCCAAGCGATTGCTCGGATCAATTTGTACATTTTTAATTCCAGACGGAATCGTTACCCTTGCCACATAAGTGGGATGTAGCAAATCCCAACCATACCATTGCGACAAGGTTTGGGCTGTTGTTTGCTTTTTGAAATAGGTATTAGGAATTGTAAAATCGTAGACCTGATTGTTCTTCGCCTTTACGCGAAAATCAATAGGCATCTGCATTTGTCCATATCGTTGGAAATAAATTTTATACTCGTCGGCCTCTTTCCCTTTTTGAACTCGACAGATACCATAATCTGTATGCTTGGTAGTTTCGAGCCATTGATCAAAAAACCAGTTCAAATCCTGATGCGTGTACTCGATTATGCTTTGTCGAAAATCTTCGAAATAAGGATGGGCTATTTTCCATTTGGCTACATAATGTTTCATCGCCGCCTGAAATAATGAGTCGCCCAATACATATTGTAAATTATACAGCATGGTGGCCGTTTTGTGATACACATTGCTATACCCATTTTCGTGACCAATAGCAGAATGAAAATCATTACTATGGGTATTGAGCATTTTATCATTATCACGAACGGCATCAAAGAGATAACGATTGTACACATTCCGATCGCGGGTGTTGGCTGCTGTTCGGTGACGGGCTTTGTACTTATTTTTTTCGGGACTGCTTATCATCACCGGACCATCGATATGTTCGAGTCCGAAGCTGGTTAAAAACTGCGTAAAGCCTTCGTCGAGAGCGGCGCGGTAGGTTTCGTTATTGCCTATCATTCCGTAAAACCAATTATGTCCAATTTCATGTACCAACAATCCATGAAAGTCGGGTTCGGCACCCCCATCTAAAGTTAGCATCGGATATTCCATACCATCATTAGCATCGGCAGCCACCATTTTAGGATATTCGTACATGCCAAAGTTCTCCGAAAAGGTTTGGATAATTTTGGCTACATATTCGGCGCCCGTTTGCCATTTTCCAGCATGCGGTTCGGGTACTATTGCAATGCACTGCACGCCGTTCCAGCTACTTTCGCCAATACGATACGTAGGATCGGCGGTAAACGCAAAGTCGTGCACATTGGTAGCAATATAATGCCAGGTTTTCCGTTTGCTGCTATCGTAAGGCGTAATGATTGAAGACTTCTCGTTCCAGGGTTTGTTGGCGAAGTTTTTAATGTCCAATTTTTGTCGCAAGCCATTGGCATACACTTCGTTGGCATTTTGCAAAACACCCGTAGCTTCAACCACATAGTTATCTGAAAAGCTGAGCGATACATCAAACAATCCGTAATCGCCATAGAGTTCTTTGTTGAGATGCTGGTCGGTGTCCCACCCTTTCTTTTTATCGTAAACACAGATGCGCGGATACCAATGCACCCCATTGTAATGTGTGTACCCAAACGAGTTATAGACTGCCATGCGACGACGATAATCGCCCTGATCGAAATAGGTTATAAAGTTGAGACTAATCACTAAGGATTTTCCGGGCAATAGGGCTTGTTCTAACACAATTTTCATGACGGTATTGTCGATACTTGCTTGTGCCGTTTTACCGTCTACCTTAATATTATCGACTGTCGTACCGAGACCGGCTTCCGAATATTTTCCGCGCGACTTTATCGGTTGTTTATTCGCCGCTTGCAAGTCTTCGAGATACGAGCCTTTGGTAAATGCATTTTGATACAGGTGAAAATAAACCTCATGCAAGGTATCGGGAGAGTTATTCCAATAACGAAGCTCTTCGCTAGCGTTAATGATATTGGCGCGCTCGTTAATATCTGCCTTAATGGTATAAGCCACATCTTGTTGCCAGTAAGCTGCATCGGGCTTGCGATTTTGCCAATACATTTTATTGTTACTGTTTCGGTAGGCATTATCCGAAAACGATTGTGCCCAGCTCATTTGCGTGCACAATACAGTAAGCAGCAGATTTAGGGTAGTCTTTTTTATCATCGGGTTCAAAATATTAATTAAGGGTAAAAACAACAGGTATATTTAACTGAGTATCTACAGGTTTCCCGTTTCGCTTGGCTGGCTTCCAATTGGGCATCGATTCTATAACACGTATAGCCTCTTCATCTAAACTCTTCTCAACCGATTTTACCACCTTTACATTTTTTATTTTTCCGTTGGCATCCACCGTAAAACCACAAATGACATTACCCTGTATTTTATGATCGGCAGCGGCTTTGGGGTAAATCATATTGCTCGAAATATAATGCAGCATGGCCTGATCACCCCCCGGAAACATAGGTTGTTCTTCTACCACCATCGCAGCTGTTTTATCGGCACCCAAGCCTATTTGCAATACAGGTTCTTGACCTTCAATAACGGCTTCTCTACTTTCTTTCCAGCTTAGGGTATTGAGCAACGAGTCTACTTTTTTCCCGATATCGCTTAAAAACTTAGGACCGCTCTCTGCATTTCGAATGGCTTTTAGTTGTCCATTCAGGGTAAAGTTTAAGTGCATGTGCGGTAAGTCGGTAGAGATGGGCTTATAGGTACTTTGCGCAGTCGATAGTTTGTATTTGGCTATCTGCTTAAAAAATTTCTGCATCTGTTGCGGTGTCAGGTGAGCCTCGCGCTTACCCACAAACTCAGTATTTTTCATACCATTGTAATAAACGCCGCCATCGCTCATCAGCTCTACAGTATATACCGGACAGCGACCGAAGCAGGCCGTACGATCCATTTTCAGGTAAGAGATTTTATTCTGCGCATAGAGGGCAGAAGCAGTCATCAGCAGCAAAGAAAGAATCAAGGATTTCATAACCATAGTATTAACAACGAAAATAAGTCTGGATTTGAGACGCTGCTACAATCCTATCACCTATTTTCTGACAGATTGTACGAAATATAGTTTGGGCTGTCATCTGTTTTGTCATTGCTGGTCTTCGTTCCGGCTTTACGCTGCTAGTCCTCGCTCCACTGCGGGCTATTCGCTACAATCCGGCAGCTGTTAAGCAGAGTGAGAGTGATGATAGCATTAGAAAACGGCAAGACAAAAGGGGGAATGAGAACAGAAAGAAAAACACAAAGAAGCGTACAAAAAATCTCTCAAGGTAAAGCTCAATAAGCGCAGATCCTTGCATGGTGCCATCGCCACTGCAGCACAACAACGACCTTCTGCTGATAAACAAAAAAAATAAAGACTCATATCTGAATCCCCTACTCCATATCTCTCTTTCCGGCTAATAGGTACAATACCGCCATCCGAATAGCAACTCCATTTTCGACCTGTTGCAAGATGATAGAATGGGGCGAATCTGCTGCGTCAGAACTTAGCTCTACACCCCGATTAATAGGCCCCGGATGCATAATCACGATTTCCTTTTTCAGGTTATCGAGATGCTTGCGGGTAATACCGTAAAACAGCGAATACTCGCGCAATGATGAGAAGAGAGGCATGTTTTGTCGCTCTAACTGTATGCGCAGCACATTGGCTACATCGCACCACTCGAGCGCCTCTTGTACATGATAACTTACTTGTACACCCAAACTGCTAATATGTTTGGGTATCAAGGTTGGCGGACCAGCAACCAAAACCTCGGCACCCATTTTTTGCAGACAAAAGATATTCGACAAGGCCACACGCGAGTGCATAATATCGCCAATGATAGCAACCTTTTTGCCTTTCAGGCTGCCTAGTTTTTCGCGAATCGAAAAGGCATCGAGTAAAGCTTGGGTAGGATGTTCGTTGGTACCATCGCCGGCATTGATAATAGCGGCATCGATATGCTTCGCCAAAAAATGAGGCGCACCGGATGCACTGTGTCGCATCACCACCATATCTACCTTCATCGATAAAATATTATTGGCGGTATCGATTAAGGTTTCGCCTTTAGACACACTCGAGCTGCTGGCCGTAAAATTAATGGTATCGGCACCTAATCTTTTTTCGGCGAGTTCAAACGAAATGCGCGTACGAGTAGAGTTTTCAAAAAACAAATTCACGATGGTTGTATCACGCAGGGTAGGTACCTTTTTGATAGGGCGCTTTAAAATTTCTTTAAACTGATCGGCAGTGGTAAATATCAGCTCTATGTCCTTTGGTGTGAGGTCCTTGATCCCGAGAAGATGTTTCGTACTTAAAGACATTGCTGTTTGTATTACTGATTATCGATTAAAACTACCTCGTCCTTACCATCGCGTTCTTGCCAATACACCTTTACTTTCTGACTATTAATAGAGTCGATGCTCAATCCTTTATAATCGGCTTGTATCGGAAATTCTCGACTGTAGCGCCTGTCGATTAACACCAACAACTCTACTTTTTCGGGTCGGCCAAAATCGAGTATAGCATCCATGGCACTTCTAATGGTTCTGCCGGTATATAGTACATCGTCTATTAGAATTACTTTTTTGCCTTCGATCGAAAAATTGATTTCGGTTTTGTCGGGCATACGCAATTCGCCACCAGTATTAAAGTCGTCGCGGTAAAAGGTGATATCGAGCTTTCCGTAAGGAATATTTTTTTTCAGGAGTTTGTTGATGCTGCTTACAATGCGGTCGGACAGAAAAATACCCCGGGGTTGAATGCCGATAATGACAGTATCATTAAATTGACCATGATTCTCAAGCAACTGATGCGAAAGACGTTCAATAACGACGCGATTTTTATGTGAATCTAACAGAGTCTTCAACGAAGCAGGGTTTAGGCAAATGTAAACAAAAAAACAGAATAGAGAAAGGCGGCTTTGTGTTGTCTTAGCGTAAGGTTTTCAGGTAGAGGTGGCTAATGGCAAAAGCACCATTAGCCGTTGATGGATGTTGAATAAAAAGAGAAACACTATCGAAACTCTCGTTCGGCATTTGGGTATCGATAAATACATCGAGGGTATTTTGGGTATAGAACAATTGATCGAGTTGTATGGCTACATGCTTTTTGATTTGCCCGCCGGCTATAAACTGCAATCCCATATCGGTCATTTGATGCGGATCCCAATTATTGCTCTTACAAACCACATGCCCACCCAATCGCAACCACTTGCCCTGCAAGCTTGCCGCCGAGAAAGTCTGGGTAAGTGTATCTGTATGCTGAGAATCTATATAGATAGGATTAGCATTTGTTTGAAACACAAGGGTACCGCTATCCTTGCCGGTATATTCTTCTGAAACAAAAAGAAATTTTCGGTCTTGGGGATTTACCGACAAACGACCTACCGATTTCCAATAATATTTCGGTGTCATATCGGAAGCATTAATCACACAACCCTTGTGCGTACCATGCAGCCACCAGATATTGAGATAGAGAAATAACGCCGCCACCGGATAAAAGAAAAGTTTGTATGCCGTTTTTCGATTGGCTGATTCTACCAAGGCTGCCAGTGGAAACATTAATATCGATGAGCCTTGCAGCATAGCCCTACCTCCATACCACCAAATATCCCAAGCAGTAACTACCCATAGGTTTAACAGTGAAAATATCAGCACGGGCCAAAATTGTATGCGTTGTTTAGACAGTGTAACGAATCCGACATAAGCTAATAGCATCATGGGACAATACAATAACCACCCCACCCTATAGCTAAACAGATAGTCGATGAAATGAGGCTTCAACCACGAAAATTTTTGGTCGCCATAACTATACACCAGCCAATCGCCACTGGCATATTTCCAATAGGCGATTTGCAGGCTGCCGGTTAATAATAGCAATACTAAAGCCCAGACAAGATACCTGCGTTGTTGCCATAACCAAAGTCCTCGCTCACGCAACGCTTGTCTTGATATCGATTGTAAACCCCAAAAGACAAACAATACACCCGCAATCATTTCACTAGGGCGCGATAGAATTAATAAGCCCATCAAAAAGCCCGATAGAATAGCCGAGCTATAGGTAGGCTTACGATAAAAGTTATCGATCGACAACATGAGCAAGGCGTATAAGGTAAACAGCCAACCGTGCGACATACCGGGATCTATGCATACATAATTGGTATAATTGGTTCCCCAAGCGAGCAACAACAATACAACCGCCACGGTGCCATCTTTAAAATAACGTAGCAACAGTTTTCGCAATACCCATAAACCCAGTAGCATACTGAGGAGGGCTCCGATTTGAATGGCCAACTGATAAGGAGGCGAAAATCCATCGGGTAAATAACCTAGCGGTTTGGCTAAGAGATGGGCTGTAAAAAAGAAAGGCAAATACTGCACAGCCATTCCACTCGAATACTTTAAGACCTTTCTGTCGTTCGACAAAAACGTAATTTGTTGATTGTCGGGCGAGCAACTATACGCATTGCGAATACTATCTGAGAAGGATAGATTCTTAAGGTCGTGATAAATAAATGCTGCAGGCAAATACCAATAATAGCCGCTAACATCCCAGCTTATAGTGGCTTCGCTACCGCCTTTCTCGTAACGCGGATAATAGCTAAAGCTGAAGATAATGAGCGATACACTCAGCAGGATATAGGTAAGTAAAGACTTCATGAGCCGGTAAATATAAGTGATTTGTATGTTGAGAGAATTTATTCTAAGATGAACAGATAAGGAATGAGAATTATTAACACTGATGCCGAATCATCTGAAACAGAAGGGTGATAGAGAATGACAAGCTACGATATACGAGATAAAAATAGTAGACTTACATTTACAGGATGCGAATGAATGTTCAATGGCAAAGCAACGAAAGACAAGCGTTTATTCTCTTGTGTATGTTGATATTGGCCATTGGCGTGTACAAGTGGCCCTATCTTTCTCTGCCTTTTTTTTGGGATGAAGCTTGGTCGTATGCCAGCGCTGTTTTTACAATGCATAAGCAGGGTATCACGCTTTGGCCGGGTTCGGTAGATCCAGAAATCTTTCGTGGTCACCCCCTATTTTTTTATGCGAGCAGTGCCGCCATGTCAAGTTTGGGAAAGTGGAATCTTACTTTCATGCATGGAAGCATGTTAGCTATAGCAATGCTTCTCTGCATCACAACCTATTTTGCTTTTCGTTCCTTATTAGGTTGGCAAGCATCTTGGCTTAGCATGATATTATTATTGATGCAGAATTTATTTCTTGTTCAGTGCTCGTTTCTACTACCCGAAATTCAAATTGGCTTTCTGAGTATCATCAGTCTATCGGCCTATCTTAAGCAACAAAAAGTCGTTTATCTCTTAGCAAGTTGTGTGTTGGTTATGACCAAAGAGAGTGGAATAATAGCCCCATTAACCATTATTTGTTATGAAGCAATATCGTATTTGCGACATCGAAATAGACATGGCATCTTTTCTTTACAATCACTCGTGTGGATATTTCCCTTGCTGCTATTTGCCGCCTTTTTAGGTGTGCAGAAATATTATCATGGGTGGTTTTTATTTCCCGAACATGCCGCCATGCTCCGATTCAATGGAAGGATTGTTTGGGAGCAGTTGTTGAATTTTGTACAATATTTGGGTGTACAGGACGGACGCAGACCAGCCACCATACTTGTTGCGATCAGTCTACCCTTGTTAGCCATGCTGCGCTGGAAATCATTTCTATTATGGATGCAGAATCCATGGCTACACCTATTGTTGCTATTTACCGTTTTGTATTTGGTATTTTCGGCCATCAACTTTTTCTCGACCCGATATTTATTTGCCTTGTTGATTGTTTGGAGTTGTGTTTGCGGCAGTATCGTTTCATCATGGATTGATGATAACCGTCTACTCATGTTGATTGCCGTAATATTTGCAATGTATTTTATTCCGTATTTCTTTATCGTACCTGCAAATGCAAATAGCGAAGCATCGAGAGATTATGTATGCAGCGTACAAACCCAATACGATGTTATCCGTGAATTTGTGTGTACCCATGCCCAACAAGAAATCGATAGTCGCCAAACCATAAGAGGATTTTGGGGTGATTTTCTGCTGAAAGAGAATATGTCGCATCCCGAAATCGGCTATCTAGCCACAGGCTGCGTACTGCCGTTGCAAAAGCTTTCAGCAGCTAAGTATATATTGAGTTCGAATATAGAACCCGTAGAAAGCAGGATACAAAATGAGTTAAACAAAGGGACAATACGCCTTGTTTTTGAACGAAAGCAAAAGTCGGCTTGGTGTCGGGTTTACGAACGACAATAAACTATTTCTTATTCCTTGCCAGCGCCTTTAAAAGCTTCGTCGGCATTTTTAAACAAGACATTAAAGGTCGTTAACGAACCATAGATTCGGGTAATGTATTGCTGCAGGTCAACTTTATCGGCGTCGCTCAATCCTTTATGGGCATTGATTTGTTGTTCCATCACACGCAGGCGATCACGAACCATCACAATTTTATGAAAGAAAGTCTCGATAGGCACATCCTTGCCTTGCAGATCTGGATCGAGAGGTTTTAAGCTCATAGTGCCGCCTTGCCATTTGCTTGCGAGCGGCACACGTTCGCTAATATCACTGCGGTCGTCGAGGATTTTATGTAAGATAAATTCAAGATCGGCCATATTTATCACTCCGCCTGCACTTTCGCTTACCTCAGCTGCCGATAAAATACGCAGACCGTCAAAATTTCGTCCTATACTTTTAACCGCATTACTTGTTTTAAACCAGATATTATAAAACTCGGTGCCAGCATCTACTACCACACCACGGCCAAAGTTGGGATGTTCTACCCGCGAACCAATTCCTAATTCCATCATAATCATTACAAATTTGAAGGCGAATATAACGCGATTTACCTAAGGAAATGCCTTGTTGAAAAATGCAGAAAAAGCATGGGTTGGGGATAGGCTATTCTTTTTTCAAGTGACTTAATATCCATGAAGTAATTGGCTCAACGTTAGACTACCTGATGCAAGACCCATTTCAAACTCATATTTTTCATCTTGACTTGCTTCGATATCATAACCATTGCGCAATAGAAATAGTCGCATCATCACGTAACCAGTCCTTTTATTACCATCAACAAATGGATGATTATTAACAATACTTTCTATTAAAGCGCCTGCCTTTTCGTGAACTGATGGATAAAATTCGGAATCTCCAATTCCGGCAGATGGTCTGTTGATGGCAGAAACCAATAAGTTATAATCCCTGATGCCATTGGATCCGCCAAATGAAGCAATCAGGGTATTATGAATATCAATAACTTCTTGAATGTCAATCATTCTGCCAATTTCGAAAGAACATCTTTATCTTCAGTAAGAATTGTATTCAAGTGCAACGATAGTTTGACTTTATCCTTTGATGCTTTCTCGAGCTTTATTAAATACTGAAGTAACTCATCTAGAAATTCTTCAGGCAGAGTGTCAACTATATTTGATATTTCCTCTTTTACTTTCATGTGAATTTCTTTTTGTGAAAATAAGTTATTTTTTAGACTTTGATAATGCTGGTCGACCAATGTCTATTCATTAAATAATCTTCCGAATTATTCGACAGGCAAATGAAAGCAGGTGCGACAACGGGGTTCGTAAACTTCCTTTTCGCCCAATAAAAGGGTAGAGGCTTCGGCCGACTTACGAAAACTATAACTGGCAATATCACCACACACAACACAAATCGCGTGTAGTTTGGTGATATAATCGGCCATGGCTAATACGGCAGGCATGGGGCCAAAGGGGCGGCCTAAGAAATCCATATCTAAACCAGCCACAATAACCCGTATCCCTTGCGAGGCTAGCTTTTCGGCCACAGCAGGCATCTCAGCATCAAAAAACTGAGCCTCATCAATACCTATCACATCTACATCTTGTGCTAATAATAAAATCTGTTGCGAGTTTTCGACCGGTGTGCTAGGAATGCGATTTTCATTATGCGATACAATATCCGTTGCATCATATCTAATATCTACCATGGGTTTGTAAATCTCAATACGCAGATTGGCAATTTGAGCCCGTTTTAGGCGACGAATCAACTCTTCGGTCTTTCCACTAAACATAGAACCGCAAATGACTTCGATCCATCCTTTACGAGTGTGTCTGATATTTGGTTCTATAAACATTGGATTATCTTGGGCTTATCGCTACTTTTGAAGCCAACGAAAATACTAGTCGCATGAACGTAAAACTAATCTTTCTAGCTCTTTTTTTATACACAGGCACCGCCTTCGGCAAAGAAGGAATGTGGCTTCCCTTTCTTCTCGAAAAGATGAATGAAAAGGATATGCAAGGCATGGGCATGAAAATTAAAGCCCGCGATATTTATGATATCAACCAAGGTAGCTTAAAAGATGCGGTTGTGATTTTTGGCGGAGGCTGTACGGGCGAAGTGGTTTCGAATCAAGGACTCGTTATTACCAACCATCACTGCGGATACAGCGCCGTACAGGGACTAAGCAGTGTGAGTCACGATTACCTTAGCAACGGATTTTGGGCTAAAAATCAACAAGAAGAACTGCCTTGTCCGGGACTTAGTGTAACCTTTATTATTCGTATCGATGATGTTACGGCTCAGGTAAAAAACGGAGTATTGGCCGGCATGAGCGACAGTGCCAAAACGCAAGTACGCAATGGCAATATAGAGAAATTACAAAAAAGGTATAAAGACTCAACCGGCTACGATGCTTTGGTAAAATCGTTTTTTTACGACAATACCTTTTACTTGTTTATGACCGAGAAATATACCGATATCCGATTGGTAGGATTTCCGCCGAATGGGATTGGCAAGTTTGGAGGCGATACCGACAATTGGGCTTGGCCACGACATACAGGCGACTTTGGTGTGTTTCGCATCTATGCCGGAAAAGGAAATAAACCCGCTCCGTATGCTGTAGACAACAAACCTTTTGTACCGCGTCGCTCCTTTACGATTAATATCGGTGGTGTCAAAGAAAATGATTTTACTTGGGTCTATGGATTTCCCGGTCGCACAACAGAATACCTCAGCAGCGATGGGGTTGCCGAAGTCATGAATATCTCAGACCCCATAAGAATTGCCTTGCGTGAAGCTCGTTTAGGCATTATGGATGAGGCTATGCGCCGCGAGAAATCATTGTTTATTAAATATGCTGCCAAGCAAGCCGGCATCGCCAATTATTACAAAAAATGGAAAGGCGAATTGCTTGGACTCCGCATCAATGAGGCCATCGATAAAAAGAAAAAACAAGAGGCCGAGTTAATGCAATGGGTGGCAGCTACACCAGAACGGAAGTCTGCCTATGGGACCTTATTACAAGACATGCAATCGATTTACAAAAGCCAAAAAGAACGCGTAAAACGAAACGAGTATTTCAACGAAGCCATTTGGGCCAGCGATTTGGTAAAAAGTGGCTCGGCATATAAAAGCGTATTGAAATGGATTGATACCTGCAAATCGCTCGATAGTCTGAGTACCCAAAAAAGCACCTTGATGGGTTTCTTGCAAGGAAGCGATGTAGAAACAGATAAAAAAATAACCCAAACTTTGTATGCCACCTATCATGCGAATATTGGCGCTACGTCATACACAGACTACGATTACATTAACCGCATGTACAGCAGTTCATTATTAACGAGTGAAGAGAAGATTGATGTACTACTATCCTTGAATAAAAAAGAAGATATCCTCGAGTTGATTGCCTTAGACCCTGCCTATAAAGCTTGGAAATATTTCGATAGTCTGCAAACTGAAAACGCAAATGCGCTTCGTAAAAATCAACTCCTATTGACTGCCTGCTACGAAAAATACTTACAGGCCCTGCAATTGTATCGTTCGGGGAAAGCCTTTTACCCCGATGCCAACTCAACGTTGCGAGTAACCTATGGCAAAGTGGAAGGAGTGACCCCAGCCGATGGCATGAAGTATACCTTTCAATGCACCCTCGATGGTGCGGTGCAAAAAAGCAATGATGAAGTAGAGGAATTTAGAATGCCCGAAGGATTGAAAGCCCTATATCGAACCAAAGATTATGGCCGCTACGCCATTACAGTCAACGGAAAACCAACAGTCCCTCTGGCATTTCTAGCCTCTAACCATACCACAGGCGGCAATTCAGGGTCGCCTGTCTTAAACGCCAAAGGAGAAATGATAGGAACGAATTTCGACCGTATTTGGGAAGGCACGATGAGTGATATATTATTTGATCCCAACCTTTGTCGTAATGTAGTATTGGATGTTCGATACACCTTGTTTATCATCGAAAAATTTGGGAAAGCCAAATGGATTGTGGACGAGATGAATATCGTGCCATAGACAGACTACTCAGTAACCGCAATCGCAGCACGCTGTTCGCTTTCCGAACTTATGGTATAGGGCATTCCGCCTTTTACCGTTTGAGAAATTGAGGGATCCCAGCCCGAGGCAAACAGATAATAATCGCCCTCTTTGAGTCCGCTGATTACTACATAACTACCACTAGAGTCGGTAATACTTTGCTGTGTAAAATCGTATTCGGCAGGCAGATCCGAGGCATTGAATTTAATAGAAAAGGTACAACTATCAATCAATACACCATGATGTCTAGCTTCGAGTCGTAACACCGCATTGCCCCCCCAACCTGCCGAAGTTTTTTGTTTGCACGAAGCAAGACTAAGCAATCCTAAACACGATACTACGAACAGACATTTGCTCATACTTGAGATTTTTGTAAAAGTACGACGCAAGAATTGGAATAAGCGTTTGTTATTGTTTGCACCCTGATTCCTGCGAACAAGGCTTTAGGGTATTTTTGGGCATCTGTTGGCTAAAATGCGGGGGGCGAACATTATCTTTAGCCATTCGCACCAAACCCGGTTATGCATATTCGTTTGAAACGTATTATCAAAATAGCAGGAATTACCATTCTATCCATTCTACTATTGATGGTAATAGCCGTTTGGGCTTTGTCGACCGAGCGCTGTCAGAATTATATTACCCGTAAGTTTACCGTCTACCTCGAGAAAAAACTACAAACCCATGTCGAAATTCGGCATGTTCGTTTCGCCTTCTTTAATCATCTCAATCTAGAAGGTGTTTTAATCCACGATAAGCAAAAAGACACCTTGGCTTATTTGGGCACACTGCAATTGCGCAGCAGCGAACTTTTATCGAACTACTGGAATAACACCCCGCCAATCATAAAAAATGTAAACATAGCGGGTGCTTATATTCACCTAACACGCAGTCAAGATTCCATTTGGAATTATAATTTCCTATCCGAATCCTTAGGCTCATCCTCTTCATCATCATCAACAGATACGAAGAATGGTTCACCTTCTGATTTACCTGTGAGCTTGCAAAATCTCTGTATCAAAAACACCCGATTTTTTATGGATGATGGTTGGCGAGGCGAGGATATTGATGTGAGTGTTGCCGAACTAAATCTCGATATCAACGCAATCAATCTCATCAAAAAACAAATATCCCTGAAAGATATTCTTATTGAAAAAGCGAATGTATTGGTCAAACAATATGATGGTCATAAACCTGAGGATAATAGTCCAGATGATAGCACCTCTTGGGGAACCCCGTTTAACCCCATGCATTTTTCGATTGATATCCAAAAGGTAGACATTAGGCATTCTGGATTTACCTATGTAAAAGATGAGATAGATTCAAAACCGGGATTATTTGACGAGAAAAATATTTGCATACGCGATTTTCGTATGGATTTGCATACCATTCGAATTCAAGACGACACTTTGTTTGCTCATATCGAACAATTGCAAGCGCGCGAAAGAAGTGGTATCGCGATAGAAAACATGCATGCCAAGCTTAGCCTCTCCCAAAAGCGAGCATCCTTAGATGATTTGTATTTACAAACCCATTATTCGGTTGTAAAAAATCATTACGAAATGAATTACAATACCTTTCACGACTTTCATGATTATATCAATAAAGTTTACATGAAAGGTCGTTTAAGAGACAGCAAAATCAGCTCACTCGATATCGGTTATTTCGCGAATATTTTAAACGAGTATCCCATTGTCGTAGACGCCCATGGAGATGTAGAAGGCACAGTAAAACATCTAAAGGGAAGTCATATTGCCTTATCGAGTCTACGTTCTTTTTTTCAAGGCGATGCTGAGGTTATAGGATTACCTGATATCGAATCGACATTTATCGAGGTGCCGAAATTTACCCTCAGCACCACGGGCCCCGATGTAAATAGACTCATTCCGCAAACCAGGACTGAGACTATTGCCTGGAGTGAACTACCGAATATCAACTTCGAAGGTAACTATTCGGGTAAGGTAGATACATTTTATACGAAGGGGCAATTACATACTTCCTTAGGGGATGCCTTGGTTGACCTCACCATGAACTTCACGCAATCACCGTATCGCTATGCAGGTCATATTGAGACACACAAAATAAATATTGGCGCCTTTGTGAAACAGCCTCAGTTAGGCAAACTGAGCATGAAAGGAGAAATTAACGGTTCGGGGTTTGATCTCGACGAACTCAACGCAAGTGTGAAGGCGAGTATTTCTGAGATTGAAACGCCGCATAACACCTACACAAACTTAGCCATCGATGGCGTGGTAGAGCAAAAGAAATTTGATGGAATTTTTGTTTCTAAAGATCCAGGACTTGCCTTAAACTTCAATGGCAAGCTCGACCTAAATGGAAAAGAGCCTGTTTACAAACTGAATGCGCGTTTCGAAAGTATCGACTTCCAAAAAATTGGTTTCAGTAGCGAACCGATTATAGGGGCTGGATATGCCACCTTAGATTTTAGTGGGGCTACACTAGATGATTTTATTGGCAAAGCCGAAGTGAAAAATCTAACCTTACAAAATCAACAGCGAAAAATTGTATTGGATGATGTAATGCTAAGCTCAGTAAAAAATGGAAACCTGAAAACCATCATACTGAATAGTCCAGTTGCCGATGCGAAACTTCAAGGCACTTTCAATTTATCGGGTCTCGACAATGCCATACAAGTTTATTTATCGCATTACCTACCTGCCTATATCCAGCTTCCATTAGAGTTCGCCAATCAAGAATTACATTATACCATTCAACTGAAAGATTGTGACAGCATACTAAATACTTTTTTGCCCGATTATCATGGACTTAGCGGTAGTTACCTGAGCGGCAATCTCAATACCCATACACAGCTATTTTCGTTAGACGCCAATATCCCCAACTTCACCTATAAGCAAATTGAGTGGAAAGATATTTCTATTGTAGGGGCTGGCGACTTTCGAGAATTAGATTTGAATGCCAATAGTGGTAACTTGTTATACAACGGCAATATCATCATCCCCTCGATGCAAATCAATGCCCTCATGGCGAGCGATACGGCTTCGGTAAATGTAATCACGCAGAGTATCAATGATGTGGTAGGCGATGCGAAAATGAATATTTGGGCCGCTGCGAAAAACAATCAACTGCATGTAAAGGTTTTGCCATCGCGCTTTTCATTGAAAGACGACAACTGGCAATTGTATAGTGCTGATGAGTTAGTGTTTGGCGATAAAATTTCTGTACACGATTTAATTGCAGAAAGTGGTGCTCAACAAATTACTGTCAATACCAACGAATCCAATCAAGAAGAACTTAACATTCAATTGAAAGAAATAGACCTTCATGGAGTTTCGGCGTATTTAGGCCAAAACAATTTATCGCTTTATGGACGAATCAATGGTTTGGTGCAAGTACAACAGTATATGCATAATCCTGTTATTAAAGCAGAACTGCATAGCAACAATGAACTTCGATTGAATAATGACACCCTTGGGAATTTATTGGCGAATATTGAATATCATACGGCTACCGAAAAAATAAAATTTTTATCGCCAACCCGTCTTAACCGACAAGGCGAAGACGCTTCGTTTACTGGCAGTATCAATCTAAAAGATAGTTTGATAGATGCTCATGTGCAACTTCATAATACAAGAATTGGATTTGCGAATCAATTTATAGACGATTATGTGGGTGGCTTACAAGGGAAAGTAAACGGCTCAGTAAGCGCCACCGGATCTTTGCTAAAACCGCATATTCAAGGAGATGCTACGCTAAGTGATGCAGCCTTTACCGTTAAATATTTAGGCACACGCTACTTCATTCCCGAAGCCAAAATGGTATTTGCCGATCATAAAATTCAAATGGCCGACTTCCCACTCTTCGATCAACGTGGCGAAAAATATACCGCCATTTGTAAAGGAAGTATTAGTCATGACCATTTTTCTAATTTCTATTTCGACTTAAAAATAGGATCAGAGAATTTACTTTGCTTAAATACCCAAGAATGGGACAATACCCTTTTTTACGGCTATGTACCCTCTACCCTAAACTTAGGAATTACGGGATATCTTGATGATATCTCGATGGACATTCAAGCAAAACCCTTGAAAGGAGCCATGTTCCATATGCCCATTAGCTCTTCGGGTGATGCTTCTACATACGATTATATACGCTTTGCCTCATTAGGAAAAATACAAAACGAAGAAGAAGACAAACGACATAGCAACTATTTTAAAATGAACATGAATATCGAAGCAACCCCCGAAGCCCAGGTATTTATTATTTTAGATAGAAATACGAGAGAAGAAATTATGGCGAAAGGGAATGGTAACATTAATCTCGGCTTTGACATGGGCAACTCAATGAATATGTTTGGCACCTATACCCTTACCGAAGGAAAATATCTATTTAATTTCCGGGGGGTATTGCCACGAACTTTTAAAATCGATGAAGGCAGTACCATACGATGGAATGGTGATCCGCTACAAGCTAAAGTTGATGTTACGGCGATTTACAAACTCGAAAAGCCGTTGCCTCTATATCCATTAATAGCAGGTAAAACCGACGACCCTACAGAACTCAGCGAAGCCAAAAAGAAATACGAAACCTTTGTCACCCTATATCTAAAAAACGAATTATCAAA
>JBEISB010000009.1:0-30131 GCA_040375635.1 Chitinophagaceae bacterium
CCCATTATCGAAGTCCCCTCGACTTTAGCAACGAAGCCTTGCAATCGGCCGAAAAGGGTATGAAGCGTTTGTTTGAAGCCTATGATGTATTGCAGAAATTATCAGCAGGAAGTGGCACTGCGAACACCGAATTAGTCAATAAAATTCGACAGTTTTGTGTTGAGTGTGCCGATTTTATGAATGATGATTTTAGTACCGCCAAAGTAATTGCCAATTTGTTTGAACTGGCTCCTATTATCAATGGCATAAAAGATGGTCATATACGAACGGGCGAAATCGATGAATCGACCTTGACCCTGATGAAAGAAACTTTCGATACGTATTTGATTCAGGTTCTCGGATTGCAACCCATACAAGAAGCAAAAAATGCGAAGCTTGATGATGTAATACAAGTGTTGATTGATATGCGCAAAGAAGCCAAACAAAAAAAGGATTTTGCTACCAGCGATAAAATTAGAGATATCCTCATTGAGAAAGGCATACAATTAAAAGACGAGAAAGACGGCAGCGTGAGTTACTCAATTCTATAAACAATAGTATGCACAAGGATGAACCCACAAAGCTTATCCTATACCACCTAACACAAAACCGTGTTGCTAGTATCGGCAACAAAAAATAAAATAAGATCATGAATTACAGAATTGAAAAAGACACTATGGGTGAGGTGATGGTACCTCTCAACGCAATCTATGGCGCTCAAACCCAGCGCTCTATCGACAATTTTAAAATTGCGCAAGACATTAACCGCATGCCCAAAGAAATTATTGCGGCCTTTGCTTACTTAAAAAAAGCGGCTGCCATTACCAATTGCGAAGCCAAGGTGCTGAGTAAAGAAAAATGCGAATTGATTGGAGCCGTTTGTGATGAGATTCTCGAAGGCAAACATGCCGATGCTTTTCCTTTAGTCGTATGGCAAACCGGGAGTGGTACCCAAAGCAATATGAATGTGAATGAGGTAATTGCCTATCGCGGACATGTATTGCAAGGTGGGAAACTCAAAGACAAAGAAAAATTTTTACATCCCAATGATGATGTCAATAAAAGTCAAAGTAGTAACGACACGTTTCCAACGGCCATGCATATTGCTGCCTATAAAATGCTCATGGAAATTACGATACCCGGCATTACCAAACTACGCAATACCCTCGATAAAAAGAGTAAGAAGTATATGAAAGTGGTTAAGATTGGACGTACCCATTTTATGGATGCAACGCCATTAACTGTGGGACAAGAATTTAGTGGTTATGTATCGCAACTCGATCATGGGTTACGCGCCATTAAAAATACCTTGGCTCATTTGAGTGAATTAGCCTTAGGTGGAACGGCAGTCGGGACGGGTATCAATACGCCTAAAAACTATTCGAAAAATGTGGCTAAGCATATTGCCAAATTAACCAAGTTGCCGTTTGTGAGTGCCGAAAATAAATTTGAGTCGCTGGCTGCACATGATGCCATTGTAGAGGCTCATGGTGCATTGAAAACGGTTGCCGTTTCGTTGATGAAAATTGCCAACGATATTCGTATGTTATCATCAGGACCGCGCAGTGGTATTGGCGAAATTTTTATACCCGACAACGAACCCGGAAGTAGCATCATGCCCGGTAAGGTAAATCCAACCCAATGTGAAGCGCTTACGATGATAGCCGCTCAGGTAATGGGCAATGATGTGGCCATTAATATCGGCGGTAGTATGGGACATTTTGAATTGAATGTATTTAAACCCATGATGATTTATAACTTTTTACATAGCGCCCGTTTAATCGGAGAAGGATGTATTTCGTTTAATGATAAATGTGCCGAAGGGATTGAACCGATTAAAGCCAATATCAAAAAACACGTCGATAATTCGCTGATGCTAGTTACGGCCCTCAATACCAAAATTGGTTATTATAAAGCGGCTGAAATTGCCCAAAAGGCGCATAAAGAAGGCACCACTTTAAAAGCGATGGCTGTGAAGTTGGGCTATGTAAGCGAAAAAGAATTTGATGCTTGGGTGAAGCCCGAAAATATGGTGGGAGAAATCTAATCACTATCCCATATTCTGCTAAAATAGGCTGTCTCAAAAGGACAGCCTATTTTGATAATCGACACGATTAAATCACTGAGGCTTAAACCAAGAACTATACATTTGATAGTTATTAGCAATACGATCTATTTCGCCATGAATTAATTCTTCTGAAATATTTTTTACTTTTTTGGCAGGCACGCCGGCATAAATACTTCCCGATTCGCAAATCATATTTTCGAGTACAACGGCTCCGGCAGCAATAATCGTATTCGAACCGATATGTGCGTTGTCCATCACTATAGCCCCCATCCCAATGAGCACATTATCATCGATTGTACAACCATGTACTATGGCATTATGGCCAATCGATACCTTATTACCAATATGTACTTTCGTTTTTTCGTAGGTACAATGCAAGCAGGCTCCATCTTGAATGTTTACCAAATTACCCATACGAATGCTATTAACATCGCCCCGCACCACAGCTTGAAACCAGATGCTGCATCCCTCGCCCATGATAACATCACCAACCACAGTAGCATTGGGAGCAATAAAACAAGAATCGGGTATTTGTGGGTATACCCCTTTAACCGGTAGAATACAGGCCATAGAAAATAGATAAATGAATAAGGGTTATACGACGAGAAAAGAAATTAGAGATCAATCTCTTCGACCTGCAAAACTTCTTTACTAGCGCCTGTCTTGTGCACAAAGCAAAGCAATTTTACATGATTTTTATTGAGCACATTGCTAGGTAAGGTAATTTCGAAGGTATTTTCAATTACACGACCCTTGTCCTTAGTTGCAAACATATTTAGAAATGATGCTCCAGAAATCGGAGTAACAATATCTCGTAATACATGATTGTGTACATAATCTGTTTTTATCACACTACTAGGAAATTCTTGTAAATCTATGACGCTATCTTCTAACACATAAACACTAAGTGCAAGACCTGCCGTAAGTGTATCAGTAAAAGTTACCTTGCTCTTCAAATAATAATTGCTACCATTCGGTAAAACTTCTAAATCAAGGTTTACAGGTGTTGTTTTAGTAAGTCGATTAGCCACCGTTGCAGCCCAATCTTGTTTGGCAAAGAAATAAGGCACTACTGTATTACCGGTTGTCAATCTATCAATCGTTGCCGAAGGTTTTGCAGGATCACCTCCTAAATTAATCACCAAATCTTCCGCATCTGCAGTATTAAAGTTATATAAAGCGGGTGCATAAAATTCATTCAGAAAAGGCGAATAAACAGATACAGGATATATACGACCTGGATTCGCTGTTTGTAAATCTTTCACAGCCGTTGAACCAGCAGGACAATTCGGACAACGCACACCTGTAGCCTCTTCAATAAGGATATGCTTAGTTTGAGCTGCAGGTATAGAGTCAATTAATACATAGCCTGTATCTAATGTATTTATTGTATCATATAAATTTAACCCACTTGGCATTTGCTCTTTCGTACACGCCATGTATGCAATCGAAAGAAGCGCAAAAACAATTATTTTATTTTTCATATTCGTGATGAATTGTGTTGTTTAAAAACTTGATGTTACCCCTACTTTAAAACCACTAAAGGCCGGCTCGTAACGACAAACCCCTCCGGTGCAGTTAATCCCGTCAACCTGCTTTACATACTGTATCGTAAAGCGATTGGCATCTTTGGTATACGCCATAAAGAGATTGGGATAATGATGCGCTGTTTGTACATGCGCTTTATTCGGACTAATATTATACATATCCGTAGCCGCAAAACTCCAATTCGGCGAGATATTATATTCTACCAACGCAAATGCCCATGATCCATAATCTTGTTGGGTATTCATGTATTGCAATTCGCAACGCAGTGATTTCTTTTTACTAACCTTATACACTACTTCCATAAACGGTGTAATAGCATGTACATCCGGATATTCTTCTTTCACCTTAGCCTGATAGAGTGATTGATTATAAACTAAATACTGAACGCCCAAATGCAGCATGATTCGTTTGATACTTCTGATTTCTGTCTCCCCAAATACCTCTCGATACAAGGCATCACCCTGTAAGTTATCGATATGCGTATACCCCAAATTAAAAGTATACTTATCATTAGGGGTGATAAACGCATTTAGATTACTGGCCAACTCCGACATCTCTTGCGAAGGGGGGGTATAACGTGCAATGAGACGCTGCGGACGAATTTGTGCAATAATAGGTTGCCAATTCATCATGCCTTTCAATAATTGCTGATCGGGTGAGGTGCGCATCACAAAATGATCGGTACGGCGCATTGATGCATTGATTCCGAATTTATTTTGTGCATATCCGAAAGTAGAATACAATACATTACCGCTGTATTTACGTAAACCCAATTCAGGAATCACAATGGCCTCTGGCGATTTCATGGCCCCCTCTGCATACCAAGTAAAATTTCCGGCATTGAGGGTATTATACACAGTAATGGCCTGCATATTATAGGTGGGCACAAAACGATCTGCCTGAGGCATACTATTGATATTAGCCACCAAAATGTTCATGCTCTGTTGGTCGATGGTACGATTCATCAATCCAATACCCGGGGTAATATGAGCCTTGGCTTTACAAATATCAAAATCACCTTCGGCATTAAAGCCTTTAATAATGGGTGCGTAACGATCAAATAAGTTTTTCGTTTGTCCGCTAAATCCTTTCAAGGTGAGCTTATCGCTCAATCGATATTTCAGATGAATACCAAATAAGGCATTATCAATCAACAAACCACGATCTTCATAAGCTCTAAAAATAATACCACTTCCAATTTGATCATACACATGTCCTGCCGTGATGGTTAATTTTTTTACCTGCTTACTCAAGCTAAACATACCCAAACCCGAAGCAGTTAAGGCACTGGTTGGCGTTTGTAAATTCGAATTATGAAAGGCGTCGAAGCGAACAACTCCTGTAAATCCATACCCCGAATACCGCAATGAAAGCCAACCCTCGCCACCACTCAAAAGATTATCGTACAATGGATTATTAGCAGCTTTAATATTGGTATCGCGCTGAAAGAAGTTGACATTCATCATCAGATCGCCACTTAGGTTACCTTGTTGTGCATAACCTTGCATTCCGCAACCTAGGATAAAGGCCAGTAAAAGTTTTTTCATGAAAAGCGTTCTATTGAAAACAAAGATAGAAAAATGTTCTGCATTCCTATGGTTTTGCGGTTGATGCCCAAGAATTACTCATGAACTAAACATACGACATGAGTATGTGCTAATGCTTTACCATTTTCTTATCAGATTTTTGCCAAAAATTCGAAACGCATTTGTTTAGCTTTGCGGTATTGGTTCTATTATGCAAAAAAAGATAGCCTTGGTGGCTGGTGGATATTCGGGCGAGTATGCCATCTCTATTAAAACAGCCCTTACCATCGAACAAAATATCGATCCTGAAAAATATCGAGTGTATAAAATCATCGTAGATAAAAAGCACTGGTGCTATACCTCGCCCGCGGGAGAGCAGATAGAGGTAGATCGCAGCGATTTCTCTTTACACATCGCCAGCGAAAAAATACATTTCGATGTCGTATTTATTGCCATCCATGGTACACCGGGCGAAGATGGTAAGTTTCAGGGTTACCTAGAGATGCTAAATATTCCGTTTACCTCTTGTGGGGCTATTGTGGCCGGACTCACCTTCAACAAAATTTTCTGTAACCGCGTTGTTGCACAGAGTAATGGGGTGCATGTTTCGAAATCGATTGTTGTGCATAAAGATAGACGTCTGTCCGATGCTGCTATTTTACAACAAATCAACTTGCCCGTATTTGTAAAACCGGCAGAAGGCGGATCGAGCTTAGCTACGACCAAAGTAAAATCGCCCGATGCACTCGCAGCTGCTCTCGATGCTGTGTTTGCTATCGAATCGCAGGCGATGATCGAAGAGTTTGTGAAAGGACGTGAATTCAGTATCGGAGTGTATCGTCGCGAAGGAAATCTAATCGCCTTGCCGGTAACCGAAATAATCTCTACCAAAGAATTTTTCGATTACGAAGCAAAATATACGCCGGGAGTTACGCAAGAGGTTACCCCTGCCGAAATAAGCACTGAAATCGCAAGCCTGATGGCGGAAACAGCAACTCGTATTTATGATATTCTCAATTGCAAAGGGATTTGTCGTATTGATTTTATATTAGAAGCGGAAACAAACCGATTATTCTTTTTAGAAATCAATACCATACCCGGACAAAGCGAAAACAGTATCGTTCCGCAGCAAGTAAGAGCTACGGGCATGAAGCTGCAAGAATTTTATGGACTTTTGATTGAAGAAGCCTTGCGGTGATTTATCCTGAACGATAGCGTAAATAGTTTATTTTTACCCACCAAGAAATTCTGCCCGTGCTGCAAAAATCCTTTTTGTTTAACCTGCTTGTGATGTTCGGCATCAGTATTGCCCTACTGATTCTGTTTTTTGGTTCGCTCAATTGGCTTACCAATCATGGTCGCCAGGTTACTGTTCCCAATACCTTTGGCATGAAGATGGATAAAGCCGTTGATATCCTCGAAGACATGGGCTTTCGGGTAGAAGTAGACTCTACCTATAAAGCCGGTAGAAAACCGTTAGAAGTCTTGTTTCAAGAACCCGAATCGGGCATGTCGGTAAAATACGGACGAACGGTATTTCTTACCATTAACCGACAAACCCCACCTTCGATACCGATGCCGAATTTGGTGAACATGTCGTTTCGCAATGCCTTACTCACTTTGCATAGCTATTACCTCGAAGTCGGCGATACCCTATATCGACCGGATGTGGCTGCCGGCGCTGTTTTGGAGCAAAGGGTCAACGGAAAAACCATTGTACCTGGTACACAAGTGCCTTTTGGTACCCGCATCGACCTAGTTGTTGGCGAGGGATTATCAGGCGAAATAGAAGTTCCGAATTTAGTAGGTATGACTTGGGAAAATACACGTGCCTTGCTCGACTCTTTACAACTTACAGCCAATCCCATTTGGGAAGGAGGTATCAGCGATAGCAATACGGCGATTGTCTATATGCAAGTCCCTGAATCGCTTAACGAACTCGACTTTAAAAATTCAATTCCGCAAGGAGATATTATTGATGTGCGCTTGATGCAAAATCCATCACCCGAATTACTCGCCGAAAATCAACCGGGATCGAAACGATTAACAGGCGATACCAGCGAGACTGCAATGCCTGTACCGACTTCTTCTCCAACGCCCAACCCAACAGGAATGCGAAAAACAGATACAGCGCAAAGAACACGGCCTTTACCGGGAACCTTTATACATAATGCAAACGCAAACCCAAAGACTGTCGATCCTAAAAAAAAGAATGAGGTGCCTGCAAATACCAATGCCCCTCATACAGACGTTAATAAAACGCCTAAGCCCAAAACAGCCGATACCAAAAAACCGGCAATAAAATCCGACAAAAAACCTGAGCCATTTTCTACCGATTATAACTAAACCGTGAAAACATTCTATTCTCTCTTTTTCTTTTTTTTCGCATGTCTTTCGAGGGTATCGGCTCAAGAAGTAGTGGCTCCTCTCAAAGTAAATGCCGCGTATCTTCATCCCGCACCGACTCATCACTCACCAAAAACAAGGGGCACCTTACCTTTTCTGGATGATTTCTCTTACCAAGGCCCCTATCCTGATGCCAGTCTGTGGACCGATTCAGGAGCCTATATCAATAATACGATGAGTGCTACGCCTATCACCCGAGGTGTAGCAACTCTTGATGGACTCAATAAAGTGGGTCGACCTTATTTTGAACAACCCTTTAATGCGGGCTTATCCGATAGTTTAACGTCAACCCCTATCAATCTCTCATCGTATACGCCGGCTAGTAATATCTATCTCAGTTTTTTTTATCAACCCCAGGGGCTGGGCTTCGCCCCCGAAACGAGCGATAGTTTGTTTTTGTTCTTCCGCAATAAAAGCAATCAATGGGTAAGAATATGGCAAACCAAAGGAACCCCCTTACAACCTTTTCGTCCTGTAGTGTTGCCGGTAACAGACACTAATTATCTGCATGCTAATTTTCAATTTCGCTTTGTGAATATTGCCTCCCTCAACACCAACGATGACGTCTGGAATCTTGATTATATTTATTTAGATGCTAATCGATTTGCTGCCGACAGTTTGTTTAATGATATCGCCTTTACAACAGAACCAGGCAGCATTCTCAAAAATTACACATCTATGCCCTACCGGCATTTTTTAGTCAATCCAAGCAATGAGCTATCGACAACGCAAGATCTTGAAATCCGTAATCTGTACTCGACACCGCAAACCATCAGTGTTAATCTCAATGCCGAAGAATCAATAAGCAGTACAGTCCTCAATACACAAAGCTTACCCTCGGTTATCGTTCCCGGAAAAGGAGTCATGGCCCAATCTGCACTTTCTTACCCTATCAGTTTTCCATCTCCAGGCTTGCAAAGTCCGGTGCATATCCGCAACACCTATTTTTATTCGCCGGTAAATTCGCTCGACCGTAAATCGAATGATACGATTAGTCGAGATATTATTTTCGATAATTATTTTGCCTATGATGATGGCAGCGCCGAAAAATCGTATTACCTCCTTGGTGCCACGAATTTTCCGTCAAAGACTGCCCTTCAATTTACCTTGGCCCAACCCGATACCTTACGTGGACTCATGGTGCATTTTGGTCCTCAACTACCATCGGCAGCCGGTAAGTTCTTCTCGATGGTATTGTATAAATCTTTGGGCAGTGGCACAGTTAGCGACTCAATCATCTTGCAAGAAGATCTCTTTACCGTTCAATATGTACCCGATTATAATGGGTTTTCTTCATACGCTTTTTATGCGCCTCCTGTGTTAGATGCAGGCACTTATTACATCGGTATTACCCAACCTGCCAATTTTGGTAGCGATACCATTTATTACGGCTTGGATGTCAATACCCATAGCAGTCTTCAACATCTTTCCTATAATGTCGACGGCACTTGGTATTCATCTACCGTGAATGGTAGTGTGATGATGCGCCCCATCGTTGGACCAGCCTTTATTGCTACTACCGTTCAAAACATAAATAACCCATTGGCTAACCTTAATTTATACCCGAATCCTGTATCGGATAAAGCCTATATTAGCGGTATAGAAAATGAAATCCTTACCTGTTCGATGTTTAGTATTGACGGGCGATTGGAAGGCCAGCTAGCTATAGATTCTGATCATTCGATATCCCTCAAGCAGGCCTGCAGCGGATTACATATGTTAGTTTTCAGTGATAAAAAAGGACATCATACTAATAAAAAAATAGTCAAGTTATAATGCAAACAATTACGGTTCAAGAATTAAAGCAACGCAAAGATTCCGGTGAAGAATTATGGATTATCGATGTACGCGAGCCCTCTGAATATGCCGATGTCAATATGGGTGCCTTGTTATTGCCCTTGGGACAAGTGTTGAGCGGACAAATAGACCCTATCGAAGATTGGAAAGACAAAGAAGTGATTGTGCATTGCCGTAGTGGCGCCAGAAGTGCTACCGCTTGTGCGATGTTAGAACAAATGGGATTTACCCAAACTAAAAACCTTACGGGTGGTATTTTAGCTTGGAATGCCTTGGTATCGTAAAGACTATTTCTTTACCACCTTCATCGAAAGAATACGAACATCCTCTATAGGTCTGTCGGTATTGCTGCAGGCTGTATGCGCTATTTTTTCTAGTACATCCATGCCTTCAATTAATTGTCCAAAAACAGTATACCCACCATCTAGATGAGGTGTACCACCGATTGTTTTATAGTCTGCACGAGCCTGAGCCGAAAATTTACGACCCGTGCGTGCCTCCATTTGGTTGAGATCATCATCGCTAAACGTTTTGCCTTCTACGATATAAAATTGACAACCGCTTGATGCCTTTTCCGGATTCATATCACGAGCAGCAGCCAAGGCCCCTTTCTTATGATAAAAGGTATCCATAAACTCGGCGGGAACGCGATAACCCACATCTCCATTTCCTAACATTTGTCCGTTTAAGGCATGCTTACTCTCCGGATCTCCGCCTTGAATCATAAAGTTTGGAATCACGCGGTGAAAGAGCAAACTATCGTAGAAGCCCTCCTCGACTAGCTTTAAAAAATTAGCTGCATGTTGAGGTGTTTCTTTAAACACTTCTACCTTCATATTGCCCATAGTGGTTTCGATGAGGACAAGCTTATTTTTTTCTTTCCGAGCAAAGCCAGAAAGACTCAGACATAAGAGCATAGAAAGCACAACAAAATTCTTCATAACAGAAATAAGATTAAGTGATTGAAAACAATTTTACTATGTAAAAATAGAATTAAATCTCAGGCTGTGAAATTTTCTTGCCCGAAAGCAAAAGCACTCTCCAGAAATGAAACCGCTTAGCTTACCTTTGTGGCGGCACCACGCCTTAGTAGTATGAGAGTATTTCACGGATTAACAGATTTGCCGGCATTTCGAAACGCAGTGATTACCATCGGCACCTTTGATGGTGTGCATATCGGACATCAGGCCATACTCGAAAAATTGGCCCAGAGGGCCCGAGAGGTAGGGGGAGAAAGTGTTTTAATTACCTTCGATCCACATCCACGCTTAGTCTTATCTCAACAAAACGCAAGCGTAGAATTACTCTCTTCCCTCGCTGAAAAACTAGAAGCCTTATCCCATGTGGGTATCGACAATGTGGTTGTGGTTCCGTTTACCCCGGCATTTGCTAACATGAGTGCCAGCTCGTATGTACGCGACTTTTTAATTACCCATTTTCATCCCCATACTTTTATCATAGGTTACGATCATCGATTTGGCTACAAACGAGAAGGTAATTTTCATCTCCTCGAAAAACTAAAGACCGAGTATGATTTTCTGTTGGAAGAAATTCCGGTGCAAGAGATTCAAGACTTAGCCATTTCGTCAACGCGTGTTCGGGAAGCCTTACACCAAGGGAATATCAGCAAGGCCAATGATTATTTAGGGCGACCTTATACCTTGCGGGGCCTTGTGGTGCATGGCGAACAAAGAGGACGTCGCATCGGTTACCCAACCGCGAATATTGTATGCGATGATATACACAAACTCATACCCGCCAATGGCGTTTACGCAATACGCGCTTGGGTAAATACTAAGACGTATATCGGTATGATGAATATCGGCATTCGACCCACCGTTTCTCATGCGAATAAACGCAGCGTAGAAGCTCATTTGTTTGATTTTCATGACAACATCTATGGGGAGACCCTTCGAATAGAGATGATGCAACGCCTGCGCGACGAACAAAAATTTGATTCGATAGACGCCTTGCGGGCTCAGCTCGACCAAGACAAATCACAAGCCCAGGAAGTCCTTTTGTAGCTTACTTACGGGTACCTTTGCGTGGAACATTTTTGACCCGCTTTACTGTAAGATAAGATGCTGGTTTGTCCCGTTCAGTATACAAAATAATAGCTTCGCCCCGAAAAGAGAAGGGTTGCTGAAACGCCGGAAAGGCTTGGGTAGAATCGAACGAAGACGGAAAGTTTTTGTATAGATCTTTATTTACACTAAGGTGATAAAGGCCAGGCTTACGAGCCGTATCGGTTCTGTAATTTGTTTGTTGTTCGTACACATCGCAACGCACAGGTGTAGCACCAAACCAAACAGCCGTAAAATAAATATTAGGTTTGAAAGTTTGTACCTGAAAATCATACACATCGCCAACCTTACGCAGACTGTCGTAAGCATGAATCATGGTTCCACCGAGATATTTGACAGCCGTCTTTTGTTTGCGGGCTTGTAGGGAAACACAACAGCATAGTGAAACAAGAACCATCAAGCCTCTCATAAAGAAAGTAATTTAACGGAAAGCTCTTTTAACAATCGTACATCATTCACCGAAGCGTTATATCCGACAGCAGCCAAGTTGTATTGATGTAAAAGTTGTATGGCTTGACCCGTTTGCTTTAGCGAATAGAATTGGGCATATCGTTGGAAATCTTTGATTGCAAAAGGGGGAATTTTTGTCGCCACCGGCTTAGCAGAATCGGCAATATTACGCGCATAATGAAACCGATACAATTTCATAAATTCACTATACAATAATGCCGTAATCATAACTGGCGACCCTTCTTTAGGATTGGCCATATAATAATTCACAATACGAAAGCACTGCAAGGTATTTCTACCCATTACCGACTTCGTAAATTCAAAGACATTATACTCTTTACTAATGCCAATATTTTTTTCAATCAGCTCTTCTGTAATTTCTCGTTTCTCCCCTACATTGATGAGTACCTTCTCTAATTCGTTGGCAATTTTTTGCAAGTCGTTACCTAGGTAAGCACTGAGCAAATCCGCATTGGGGGCACTAATTTGAATATTGTGTAAGCTACAGTAATTCTTAATCCACTCCGATAAGCTATGGTCTTTGATTTTGTCGAACGTGATATACACCCCATGCTTGCGAATGAGTTTAGGTATACTAGATCGTCCATCTATTTTTTTATACTTGTGGGCAATCACTAAAATCGTAGTCGGCGAAGGATCGGTCAGATAGGTATCGAGCTTACTAAAATCTTTCATTTGCGAAGCCTCTTTCAACAGAACCAAACGACGAGCGGCGAAGGCAGGATAGCTGCGACATTCATTGACTACCTCTTTCCACTCCGTATCCTTTCCATAAAAAACGGTAAAATTAAAATCCTTTTCATGGGGTTGCAGCACTCCATTTTCGAAAGCATCGCAAAGTCTATCGATATAGTAAGGTTCTTCGCCATCAAAAACATAGACGGGCTTAAACTCCCCTTTTTTTATTTGCGCTATAATTTCATTTACTTCCTTCATAACAAGATATTCGTTCCTTCGATAAAAATACTATCGGTCGAGAGCAAGGTTAGTCCCTTCAGTTTGCGATAAACCTGAGCCGTAGTAATCACATCTTTGGCGCAATATCGCACTATTCTGTCAAGATTTTTCTCTTTCCAATAGACCCGCGCTACATCACTGCCATCCATATCATCTTTTGGCGATGATATTCCCAATACGGTAGCCAATAATTCGAGAGAGGTAAATTGTTTGTATTCGCCAAATTTCCAAGATTGCAGGGTATCTATCATAGGGTTTTCCCAAGGCTTTTTGGAGGACAAATCTCTAACAATAGCAGGCAGTGGAATCCCTTGTATTAGCATGCGACGACATAGAAAGGGAATATCAAACTCACGAATATTATGTCCACAAAACAGACATTGCGCATGGGTGAAAAACAAAGCGCATCGCTCCACAAAATCATTGAGTAATCTCTTTTCATCATCACCCTTTAGGGTCTCCACATAAAATTGAAGGCCATCAGGGGTTTCTTTCTCGTATCCCAAAGCGATACAAATGATCTTTCCAAATTCGGCATAAATGCCGGCCCGCCTGGCAAAGCTGACAGAAGTGTCCAACTCCTCTTTATCTATTAGGACTGATTTTTTGTCCCATGCCTGTTGTAAACTGCGAGGCAATTCGTGGTAATGCTCGTACATAGGTACGGTTTCGATGTCGATAAACATCAGTTGTTCGGTTTTCATAGTTATTGGTTGTGAAGTAAAAATAATAACAATTCTTTACATCGTCAATAGAGCAATTCTTGCATGAGATATTACCTTTGTACCCAAAGCATACAGTATATGGAAAACCAAATCAGTGAGCAAACCCCTCCGGTTGAGCAGCCCAAACCCAATAAAACAAATTGGATTTATCTCAGCATTATTGCTGTACTTCTCGTTGCAGGCATCTATCTGTTTTTATCGAAGAATAAAACCGAAAATGCCAACGAAGAATTATCGAACCAGATTACTACAGTTAGTAACGATAAAGCCGAAATCGAAACCGAGTACAATGCCGCATTAGCGCGATTGGATGAAATGCGCAGTGAGAATTCGCGCATGGATAGTTTATTGAATACAAAAGATGGAGAATTGAGCGCCCTCAAATCCAAAATCAAATCGCTATTAAACCAAAAGAATTTAAGTAAAAATCAGCTGGCAGAAGCTAACAAATTCATTGCTCAGTTAAAAGCAAAAATGAGTGGCTTTGAAGAACAATTGATTGCCCTCAAACAAGAAAACATTGCCCTCAGTGAAGACAATCGACAACTCACTGAAGAAAAGAATACACTAACGGAAGAGAAGACCGCTCTAAAAGAAGAAAAGTCAAATCTCGAAAAAAAGGTAGAAGTGGGTTCTGTTTTACATGCATCTCATTTTCATCTTGAAGCGATTCAAAACAAAAAGAACTTTTTCGGAAAAGAAAAAGAAAAAGAAACCAGTAAAGCAAGTAAGGCTGATTTAATACGCATAAGCTTTGATTTAGACGATAACCGTATCAGCGAAAGTGGCGAAAAATTATTGTATATCTGTGTGTATGATCCAGCAGGAAATGTGATTGCAGCCAATGGCAATGCGAACGCAAAATTCCGCATGTCAGATAATACAGACAAAGCCTACTCGGCCACGAAGCTGGTTGCATACAAACAAGGCGAATCTGTAAAAGGAATCAGCACCGACTGGCGCCCACTCAATCATTTTAATGCCGGAAGTTACCGTGTGGAGATTTATCACATGGGTTATCGCATTGGTAGCGAAAGAGTTACTTTACATTAATTTTAATTCTATCCCCTGTATGAAAATTGCCATTGGTTGCGACCACGCCGGAACAAGTCTTCGTGAAGAACTCATTCATTACCTGCAAGAGAAAGGACATGAGATAATTGATTTTGGTACCAAAACGACCGACAGTGTTGATTATCCCGATTATGCCCATCCAGTAGCAAATGCTGTTGAATCTAATCAGGCCGATAAGGGTATTTTGATTTGCGGCAGTGCCAATGGGGTTTGCATTACAGCGAATAAACACGCGGGTATTCGAGCAGCGCTTTGTTGGAAACCAGAAATAGCCGAACTCGCTCGACAACATAATGATGCCAATATTATTGGCATACCGGCTCGTTTTATGAGCACCGATGAAGCCAAAGCCAGTGTAAATTTATTTTTGACCACTGCCTTCGAAGGGGGGCGACATCAAAATCGGGTGAATAAAATTCCTTGTTAGAGGGGGCGGTTTTATTGCTTTGGGAAACAAGCAAAACTGGTTCGGTGATATTGACTACGTCCAAATTCTTGCACGGCATTTCGATGGGTGACTGTCGGGTATCCCTTGTTTTTATGCCAGTGATACATCGGAAATTCAGCATCGAGTTTCAGCATATGGTCGTCGCGGTAAGTCTTAGCTAAAATACTAGCTGCAGCAATCGAGGCATATTTGCCATCACCCTTCACTATACAGGCGTGTGGAATTTTTGGGTAGGCCTTAAACCGATTCCCATCTATCAATAAAAATGCAGGCTTTACCTTCAGTTGATCGAGGGCTTTATGCATCGCCAAAAAAGAAGCCTGTAAAATATTGATGCGGTCAATTTCATCGTGTTCTACCATAGCAACGCCAAAAGCCAGCGCCTCTTTTTCAATAATGGGTCTGAGAATATACCGTGAGGATTCGCTAAGTTGTTTTGAATCATTTAGTAAAGGATGGTAAAAATCAGTGGGTAAAATCACTGCTGCGGCACAAACAGGTCCGGCAATACAGCCCCTTCCGGCTTCATCACAACCAGCCTCGATTTGATTGGAGAGGTAAAATGGTGCTAACATAAGCGATAAACAAGGGGCAAGGTAATTCAATTATAGAATATCGAAAATCCATTCGTACGGCATATCGATTCCGCTTAGTTTTGCAAGGAATATGAAACAGCAAAAGTTAGTGGGTGCCTGGTTAATGCTGGGTGTAGCGATGTTGATGATACAGGTATTGTTGGGCGGTATTACCCGACTTACCGGTTCGGGATTATCGATTACTGAATGGAAGCCCTTATTAGGCGCTCTGCCGCCGGCTAGTGAAACTGAATGGCTACGTTTGTTTGAGAAATACAAACAGATTGCCCAGTTTAAGGTACTGAACACAGATTTTAGTCTAGAGAATTTTAAGTTTATTTTCTTTTGGGAATGGTTTCATAGAAATTGGGCTCGTTTTATCGGCATCGTTTTTTTGCTTCCCTTTGTCTGGTTTTTATGGAAACGCATGATTCGGAAAGAATGGGTCCCCGGATTGATAGCCTTGTTTACCCTGGGTTTGGCGCAAGGTTTAATCGGTTGGATTATGGTTGCCAGCGGACTCAACGACGAAAATTTATATGTGAGTCATATTCGTTTAGCGATTCATTTCTTATCGGCTATGGTATTGATTGCCTTCACCTATTCGTTTGGTTTGTTCTTGTGGGTTAGTCCCGAACAACGCGTCATCAATAGCCCCTTGCGTAAATTGACGATGGGTATTTTAATCTTGTTGGGTATTCAGTTACTATACGGCGCTTTTATGGCCGGATTAAAAGCTGGCAGTGCTGCACCAACATGGCCAGATCAGAATGGTGTGTTTTTGCCCACAAGCTTCGACATAGCATCTTGCTTTCATGCCCCGCTCACGATCCACTTCATCCACCGAAATCTGGCTTACGGGGTCAGCATGTTGGTGATATTCTGGTATCTACAGGCCCGAAAAGTGCACATGAGCACCGCCTTGTATAGATATCGAATGATACCGCTCTTGTTAGTGATTGTACAGGTTTGTTTGGGCATCTTTACGGTATTACGATCTCAACACCCTAGCAGAAATGCCATGGGTGGCTTCGAAACATTGGCGCTGCTACATCAAGCCACGGCAATGTGTTTGGTTATGAGTTTTGTTTGGGCCTTGTTTATGCTACGCCCGGCGAAGTCGCTTTAATTTCCCCGAAAGGCAAACGGTTATGCTAATTTCCTCGTCTTTTTCATCTCCTATATCTATTTTATTGGATTTTTATCTTAATTTTCAGTTTTTAAAACTCGATTCATGAGAAGATTATTCTACTTGTTGGCGTTGACCCTTCCTGTCCTTTTTTTCCATGAGCGTTCTGCAGCCCAATGTGCTACCCTTCAAATAATTGGTCCTCCCGGCGGAACCATCCCATGTGATAGCGCCTTAAACCTTGTGGCTCAAGTTAATTTTCCTACAGGATTAAATAATACGACAGCTTATACTCACGATACCATTCCGTTTGCCCCTCAACCTTGGGTTTCACCGAATCCTATCTTGGTGAATATTGATGATATCTGGAGTCAGGTCGTTTCCTTACCCTTTCCCTTTTGTTTTTTTGGGAATACGTACACTGATTTCATTATCAGTTCTAACGGGCAAATTGGATTTGATTTGAGTCAGGCCGGGTTATGGAACGCCTGGGCTACAACCACCTTCGGCCCCGCTCCGGTCAATAATGTAGCCTTCAACAATACCATTATGAGCCCTCACCATGACATGCTTCCCACCAATGCAGGTGCTCAAATTACTTGGGGCGTTACGGGGGTAGCGCCTTGTCGTACCATGGTAGTAAACTGGACGAATATCAGCATGTTTAGCTGCACAACGTTAATCGATACACAACAGATTGTATTACATGAGCTCACAAACGTAATTGATATTAATATTAAAAATAAGCCATTGTGTGCGGGATGGAATGGCGGACTTGCCTATGAAGGTATACAAAATTCTACAGGCACCGTTGCCTATATGACCCCAGGTCGGAATGGTACGCAATGGTCTGCCCAAAACAGTGGGTATCGATTTACACCAGCAGGACCAGCAACCCCAATCGCATATACATTCACATGGACCAATGCACAAACGGGGGCTATTTTAGGAACAGGACCGACATTAACATTGCCACCACCGGTGCAAATTGATTCAGTGTCTTGTACCGTAAATGTGACCGGGGGATGTGCACCATACTCATTCTCAAGCACCTTTCAAGTCGGTGTGGGTAAAGTAAATGCCAACTTCACTTACAACAAATACTATGGTTGTGATGAAGATACTGTTGTCTTTAATAATACAACGAATCCACAAATTGCTACCTCGTATATATGGGACTTTGGAGATTTGAATACGTCTACGGACCCTAATCCTACCCATATTTATGCGAATCAGGGGACTTATGTAGTCACTTTAATTGCCGACCACCCACCTTGTCTGAAAGATACTGTTACCCAAACCATAGTCATATCTCACCCCATTAATGCAGCCTTCTCGGCCGTGGGCCAGGTTACCGGTAAAGATTCTATTTGTTTAGGCGAAACCTTAAATATTACGAGTGCCTCAACGCCTATTACTATTTTATCGCATGACTGGGATTTTGGTGATGCCACACCACCGGGAACCGGGGCGTCATTAACCCACCTCTATGGGAATCCAGGAACGTATACAATTACTTTGATTATCACAGATACCTTAGGATGCCATGATACAACAGATCGTGCTGTGTTTGTAGATAATCCTCCGTTTGAAGCGTTTACCATGACCGACAGTTTTATTTGTGTGGGCGATGCCGTCTTTTTTACCGACACATTGGCTCCCTTTGTACAAAGCTTTACTTGGGATTTTGGAGATGGCAAACGATTAGATAATGTTCACAATCCGAGTCATACTTGGGATACCCCTGGTACAAAAACCGTAACATTAATCGGTAATTATTTAGTTTGTCCTTCTGATTCTGTGAGTCAAACGGTTAGCGTAGATGCCTATCCTGTCGTTAATTTAGGACCCGATAGTAGTATTTGCCCGGGACTTACTTCCTCTATTTTATTAGCCAACCTAAACAATACAGGTTCTCTCAGTAATCTATGGAGCACAGGGGCAACATCAAATGCTATCAGTGTGAACGCACCCGGTTATTATTGGCTGCAAGAAACCAGTCCGAATGGCGAATGCAAAACAACCGACAGTATCTGGATTAAGCGCGATTGCTATATCAACATTCCGAATTCATTTTCTCCGAATGGGGATGGGGTGAACGATTATTTTATTCCTAGAGAATTGTTGTCGAGTGGTATACAAACCTTCAGCATGAGTATTTACAATCGTTGGGGCGAGTTAATTTTTAAAACATCCACAACTGATGGTCGTGGTTGGGATGGTAAATACAATGGCGTTGATCAAAATGTTGGCGTATATGTCTACCTGATTGATGTGAAGTTCGATAACAACATCAGTAAAAACTTTACCGGGAATGTAACCTTGTTCCGATAATTAGGCTGCTAGCTTGTCCTTTCCCTAACTTGTAAGGACTTTCCGCGTATATGACACGATTGACATTTGGATTTTTATGGCTTGTTTGTCTGAGTGCTTTTTGCTTTTCGGCTCAATGTCAGTTTATTCCGGCCTGGGAAACTTGCATACGCGATACGAATCTGAAAACAACAACTCAAAAAACGGAAAACTTTATGGCCTTACATCCGATGTTATCCTTTTCGGAGACATCGCCTTTAGGTCGGGTTACGCCACGCCCCGCATCCAATAAAACGTATATTTTTTTATTAGCCTTGTTTCTACTTTTTATTTATGCCATACTGAAGGGCAGCTTCGGGCGCTATTATGATAATTTGTTGGGAATTTTCACTTCGGTACAAGGTTCAAAAAGACAAATCAAAGAGCAATTAGAAAATGACAAGTTAGCTTCTATCTTTTTTAACCTGCTGTTTTTTATGGGACTAGGATATTTGCTTTTTGAATTTATCGGCACCCATTGGGGCGGAAAATTTTTCATGACCCCTATGGTCTATCTATATTGTTTTTTGGCCAGTATGTCGGCTGTGTTGCTGCGGTCTGGATTGATTTACTTATTAGGTTGGATTTTTGACAGCCAGAAATATGCTGTCCAGTATCTTTTTAGTGCCCGACTAACCAACGAATTTCTTGGGATTCTTTTATTCCCTGCGTGCTTGCTGATCTTGGTGAGTTCTTCTTATCTACACAGCTCGCTAATCTGGATTTCGGCAATCCTCTGTCTTGCGTTATTTTTATTGAACTACTTGCGACAGTTCAGCTTATTAAGAAATTTATTCCGCGCAAGTTTTCTACATTTTTTATTATACCTTTGCGCTTTTGAAATTTTGCCGGTATTACTTCTCATCAAGTGGCTCCGGTAATCATTTTAGCAAAGGCCAACCCTAGCCAGCTTAGTTTATGAGTAAAGTTGTACAAACGAAAGTAACGAAAAAGAGTATGGTGACAGAAAATACCCAGTCTTCGGCCAAAGCCAAGGTAAAGACGGTGTCTTCAGCCGCAGGTAAGGTAAGCAAAAAGTCGAGTCCGAAAAAGATTACCAAACCAACTCCTACAGTTACCATCAAATCAACCCCAAAGACACCGGCTAAAAAATCTTCAACGACATCAAAGGCAAAACCGGATAGTCTTACCAGCAAAAAAAAGGAAGTCGTTACCGAAAAAGTGGCAAAATTACCGGCGAAACCTATTCGGAAAGTATTGATCACGCAACCCCGGCCCGAATCTGACAAATCGCCTTATTTCCAACTCGAAAAGAAATACAATATCAACTTCGATTTTTGTCCATTCATTTTGGTTGAAGGCGTTCTATCGAAAGATTTTCGTACACAAAAGGTGGATATCGGAGCTCATTCCGCTATCATTTTTAACAGCCGCAATACCATAGATCATTTTTTTCGCATCTGCGACGAACTAAAAATCAAGGTATCTCCTGATATGAAATATTTCTGCATCACAGAAGCGATTGCGCTCTATCTGCAGAAATTTATCGTGTATAGGAAACGAAAAATCTTCTACGGCAGCGATGGTACTGTTACGAGTATGCTTGAGGTGATTGCCAAACACAAATCAAAAGAACGTTATCTCGTTCCTGTGAACGATATCTGCCGCCATGAAATTCTAGAGTGCTTGCAGAAAAATAAACTCGATTTTAGTGAGATCGTGCTTTACAAAACAGTCGTGAATGATGTAAAAAGCATACTCCAAAAAGAGCATGATATGATTGTTTTTTTTACTCCCGGTGGCGTGCGCTCTTTATTCGAAAATCAACCCAAATACAAACAAAACGGCACCATATTAGGCGCCTTTGGACCGATTACCACTAAGGCTGCTGAAGAAGCAGGACTTGAATTGCAAATCAAAGCCCCGCTTCCCAACGCTCCTTCTATGGTTGCAGCCATCGACTTGTATTTGGCTCAGGTAAGTAAGAAGAAATAAAGGCTCTACTTTTCTTTCGATTCCATTTTTTGTTTCTCTTCTTGCTCACGACGTTTCTTCTCTCTCTTCTCTCTTTGGATATCATCGTACTGCAAAAATTGTTCGGTACTGAAGACAGTACGATACAAGGAATCGCGTCGACGTAATATCTGTATAGTAGCTTTTTTCTTAAGCAGATCATCGGGCCGACTAGCATACAGCGAATCAAACTGCTTAGATACGTGTACATTAATGGCATACACCTTATCTGTCTGTGCAGAATCTAGTTGTACGTCTTGCAACAAGGCCAGTGTGTACTTACGCGCTTTTTCTTCGGGCGTTTGCCTCGTGTAGTTTTGTGCTGTGGCTACCCAGGTTAGGGGTAACAAATACAGCAGATGTATTTTTTTCATAGTTCATAAATTGTCGATTAGGTTGCATCATCCTGGCATGAGGGGCTCTGTCAATTCGTGCAGAACGGCGCCATCACCAGACGAATTTGTTTTGTCTTTTTGAAGATCCGAAATAAGGCCCGAGAGATCAATCATAGACAATTGTTCTTCTCGATGTTTACCTTGATTTGTTGTTTTCAAAGACTGAAGTAATGTATTAAAATCGATACGTTTAGCTTGTTGTTCCGGGAGAAGACCTGGCCTTGATACCGGACTACCCTGAGAGGTTTCGCCACCAATCAGGGATCCAATAATGCCATTCATATCAAACGTTGTATCGCTAGGGTTGTTTAGTTTAAGGGCTATTTTATTTAAAATGCGCGGAATGAGAGATGTTGCGATAGCCTGCGCCGATTTTACCTCCAAAGTAAATTTTGCCATCAGACCTTGAACTACATTTTCGATGATGGGTACGCCAATGTTTTTTTGCGCTGCCCTTTTACCCGCAAACATACCCATCACATCGCCAAGCTTATCTTGTGCCAACATTTTTTGTAAGCCCCCAAAAATAGAATCTGTTACCAATCCGATGGCATGATTTTTTTGTTCATTTGGAATGGACGGATTATCGAGAATTTCTTGTTGGGCCTCTTCTTGCACTAAGGTAAACAGTTGGTTGAGCATGGATTTGTTTTTGCTTAGTAAATATAAGCTGAAATCGAGCGCAGATACCAAGATGTGAATAAGAATTGTTAGGGTTCTATTTGCTGTAAACGACAATATCATCGAAACGATAAAGCACAAAAAAACCGAGGGGTGGCGCTACCATCTGATCAACAACAATGCAGTCGAAACGAGATAAATCTTGTACCTGGTAACGTGTACTGTTCGGAGCCGAGGATGCAAAATGAATATCCTCATACGATCGATGGGCGTAATAACTAATACCCGGAATAAAATAATCGAAACTTCGGCAATCATTATACACGGTATGGATTTTCGCCTTACCCATCTTGTCGGCAATGATAGCCACCTGCTTGTCGAGCTGATAACTCCAATTCAAAAAAGGATGTGTATGCGATTGATAACTCAAACCACTAAGCCATACCGCAAGCGATATTCCGAAGCCCCATAGACTCTTTGTTTCGATCCAGGCAAAAAAAAGTAAGCATAAGAACCAGGGAATCAAGACCATAAATCCGAATGTCCTAGGCGGGGGTAAGACATGCGTGCTCGCAGGAATCACAAACAGCAATGCCATAATCGACAACATAAGGATAGAAATACACAATCCTATATTTTGCTTTTTGTAAGTCAAGAATAGCACAATAGGTAAAAGCAAAAAAGACATGGGTAAGAACCATGATGATGCACTTACAAAAGATGAAGTTTCTTTTACAAAGGTCCACCATGATACGATAGATATGGTTTGAGAACTTACTGCAGCCTGCCATCCAGGTCTAATTCCCGTACCTAAGAGCATCGGCAACAAAAACAAAACACACAACACAAATATCTCCATCAAAAAAGAAAAGAAAAAGCGAAGGGATAGTCTTTGAGAAAGAAACCAAATCAACAAAGCCGCACTCAGAGCCATACAGAAATAGATATGCGATAGCATACTGAATACGCCCAGTGCCTGTACGAAGGCCAACAAAAAAATCTTTTTATGATTTATCCCGTGTTGAGTAAAACGCTGAAGCATCATGACACTGAGCAGAGCAAACCCAATTTCGAATATCACACCACGAGAATACATCATGTAAAATACCGACACCGGCATACAAGCAAATAGTAAAATACCTACTAAGGCTAAGTTCTCGCGACGTGTGATTGAATAAATGCCTAAGCCTATGAGCATACAAACCGATAATCCGGCTAAGACAGATGGTAAACGCAAGACAAAGACACTATCGCCGAATCCTTGGACAAACAACCAAGTGCAGAGATTATGCAAAGGATAATTGTTGTAAGCTGCTAGTGAATAGTACCCCGATTTGCGCAAGAAGAGATTCGCATTCCAAGCTTCATCATATTGAATGGGAAAATAAAAAACATAAAAGATAGAACGAATCAGAATGGCCGCGAGAATCAAGAGAAAAAGAATCCGAGCGCTCAACGTTGTGGATTGCCAAAGCGATGTTAGTTCCCGTTTTTTTTCTGCGCCAAACCCTAACAATTGATGGATTGATTTTGTAACCCTTCGATGAGCATAAAGCATGAGAATGTAAAGCAGTGCACACAATAGCAAGACCACACTACATCCGATTTGTACCGCATGGTATTTTGCTTCGGGAAAATACTGTTCACGAATACGGTTATTAAGATCAGGTCGATCGATAGCTTGTAAAATTTGATGCAGGAATTGCGTGTAGCTACTTTGCCAGAGTTCTATACAGAAGAATAGAGCTCGTAACAAAAGCAATACTGGAATAACAAAGACAATGATATTGAGTAGCCTACGCAGCATCAAAAACCTGATCTATAGATTGAGATATGATTTGGCAAGCTGCCATAATTTCTGATTCGCTGATCGTTAATGGGGGCGCTATTCGCATGGCATGCGCAGCAAACAAAAACCAATCGCTGAATACTCCATTAGCCAAGCAAGTCTCTATGATTTTTTTATTTTGTTCGTACGATTCAAAATGCAAGGCCATGAGTAAACCACAACTCTGTATGGCTTGTATGCGGGGATGTTGAAGATGTTTCCGGAAAAGAGCTTCTTTGGTTGCAACCGTTTCGATAAGCTTTTGACTAAGCAAATCCTCAAACGATGCTAAGCCAGCAGCACAACACAGCGGGTGACCTCCAAACGTAGTGATATGACCAAGCACGGGATCATTCATCAAGGTATCCATATTGACTTTGCTGCTGATAAAGGCTCCCATGGGCAGTCCGCCACCCAACGCCTTCCCTAACAACAAAATATCAGGAATAATGCCACTAGACTGAAACCGAAACAAATGACCGGTACGTCCGAAGCCGGTTTGTATTTCATCGAAAATCAGTAAGGTCCCCATTTGTGTGCAGCGCTCGCGTAATGCCTGCAACCATTGTTGATCGGGAATGAGAACACCTGCCTCTGCCTGCACCGGCTCGAGAATCACGCAAGCGGTTTGATGATCGATGGCTTCGATAGCCTCGTAATGATTGTACGAAAATTGTGAAATACCCGGCAACAAAGGACGAAAAGCTTGTTGCCAATATTCGCTGCCCATAACACTGAGAGCCCCTTGCGTACTGCCATGATAAGATTGCAGAAACGAAATCATTTTATATCGACCGGTAACTCGCTTCGCTAATTTCATAGCCCCCTCGGTGGCTTCGGAACCACTATTGGTAAAGTATACACTTTGTAAATTAGGAGGCAGGTGTTTGCACAAGGCCAAGGCATAATGGTTTTGCGGCGATTGTATGACTTCTCCATACACCATGACATGCAAGTATTTTTCCGTTTGTTGATGAATGGCTTCTTTCACCTTAGGGTTAGCATGCCCCATATTGCAAACGCTGATGCCACCAATTAAATCGATATGCGCCTTGCCATTTGTATCGTAGAGGTAAGAGCCCTCAGCACGACTCACTTCGAAAGCGATTGGTGCGCTAGAGGTTTGCGCAAGGTGTTGACGAAAAAGGTCTCTGGCAGTCATATGGCAAAGAAAAGAAATAACAAGGAGTAAGTGGTAAGAAACTCCTGAGGAAATACCCTACTTGTATTTTTTGAATCGATCTGAGAATTACCTCACGACGTATGTGCGCCCGATACGCAGGGGTAGTTTGCCTGTCTGTGGCTGCAAGCCGGCAGGCAGGCAAACCGAAGCCCGGAGTAGCGGGTGGATGTTGAATAAAATACGAGAACGACTACGCCCAAAAAACAAAACAGAATGATGTGACATGCAAGAACTCTCATTACATTTGTGAAAACTGAAAACAGATGATTCGTATTTTTTCTTTGTTGGTATTAGCCTGTTTACTCATGTCGGGCGGACCTGATACGTTTACTGAGTATGCCCCTATCCATTTTAAAGTCGTTAAGCTCAGCAATGGTGTGTTTGCTTGTATACATCGTGAAGGTGGTCGAGCCATTGGCAATGCAGGGATTATAGACAACGGAGAGGCAACGATTATTTTTGATTCGTTTTTATCGCCGGCGGCCACCAAAGAATTACTTGCGATGGTAGAGCAGATGAAATTATCTCCCATTCGGTATGTGGTGAATAGTCATGCCCACAGCGACCACATACGCGGTAACCAATGTTTTGATGCCGATGTAAAGATCTTTTCGACCCAGGCTTGTGCCGCAAATATGGCAGCCGACGAAGCTAAATCTATAGCCGAAGAAATAGAATATGGTGCCCAGCAGTATAAGTACTACGACTCCTTATCTAAAGCCTTTCAGGGCAATAAAGAATCTAAAGAATATCACCGGATTCAACAGATGAAGCCCTATTATGATGAGCTTGCCAAAAGCTACCGAACCATAAAAACGCGGGTGCCCGATAATGTTGTGCATGGAGAAAAAAATTTGGATGGCTCGAAGCACAAAGTACGTCTCATCGAAAAAGGGAAAGGCCATACGAATGGCGACCTGATTTTATACTTACCCGACGAAGGCATTTTATTTAGTGGCGACCTTGTCTTTAACCAAACGCATCCCTATTTGGGCGATGGATATCTATCGGAATGGAAACAATGCCTCAAGGATATGCAGGGCATGAAAATAGAAAGTCTAGTTCCCGGTCATGGAAATGTATGCGGTAAAGAAGGCATTAGCGGCATGCAAGAATATATTCGCACCCTAGAAGGCTTGTGTCGCAATGTGAAACAAGAAAGTGATCTTGAGAAGATTACGATACCGGCCGCTTATGAAAACTGGCCTTTAGAAGATTTCTTTGTGGGCAATCTAAAAAAGATTTACAAAGAAAAATAATCTCATTTCCGGAAACACAAGCCTCTATGGCTAGTGCAGGGCTATCGGATAAAAGCTAAGATTTTCTTCTGACAAGCCTTCTCCATTTTATGCCGTTAACGCTTATATTTGCCCTCCCCGTGCCAGCTTGTCATAACAAGGAAAATAGCACGGTATTTGGTCAGGCAACCCGCCTGTTTCAACAGGAACTAAACAGTAACGCAACATGCTCAAATTTATCAGCAAATTACTCGGCGGCAATAAATCCGAGAAAGACGTAAAACGCATCACCCCGGTGATTGCCGAGATTGGTCAGATTTATCAATCCTTTCAATCGATATCGCACGACGAACTCCGCCAGAAGTCGCTGGCCCTGCGCCAACGCATACAAGACCATGTCAAAGAAATTTCAGATCAGATTGCTGCCCAGCGTCAAGCCGCAGAAAATACAGAAGATATAGTTGAGAAGAGCAACATGTACAAAGCCATTGACCAAATGGTGAAAGACAAAGATGCCAAGCTCGAAGAGATATTGCTGATTATATTGCCAGAAGCCTTTGCCATTGTAAAAGATGCAGCCCGCAGGTTTAAAGAAAATCCACAGCTACGCAGTAAGGCCACCGACCTCGATCGTTTGCTGGCCACGAAAAAGAATTATATTACCCTAGAAGGTGATGAGGCGATTTATGCCAATACCTGGACAGCCGGAGGCGCACAAGTTAGCTGGAACATGGTGCACTATGATGTGCAGTTGATAGGGGGGTATAATTTACACGAAGGTAAAATTTCGGAGATGGCTACCGGAGAAGGAAAAACCCTCGTATCTACCCTTCCCTCATACTTGAATGGATTGGCCGGCGAAGGGGTACATGTGGTAACCGTAAACGATTATCTAGCCAAACGAGATAGCGAATGGAACGGCCCCCTGTTTGAATGGTTGGGCTTAACCGTAGATTGTATCGATAAACATCAACCCAACTCGACCGAAAGACGCAATGCCTACTTAGCGGATATTACTTACGGTACCAATAATGAATTTGGATTCGATTATCTGCGTGATAATATGGTGCATAACCCTGCCGAAATGGTGCAACGCAAATTGCATTTCGCGATGGTTGATGAGGTAGATAGCGTATTAATTGATGATGCCCGAACACCCCTCATTATTTCGGGTCCGGTGCCTAAGGGCGATGACCAAGAGTTTCATCTGCTGAAACCTCGTATCGAGAAATTAGTAGATGCCCAACGCAAAGTCGTGAACAACTTTTTACTCGAAGCAAAGAAGTTGATTCAAGAAGGAAACGACGATAAAGAAGGAGGTGGATTAGCCTTGTTACGGGCTCACCGCGGACTGCCTAAAAATACGGCTACCATCAAGTATTTGAGCGAAGTCGGCATCAAGCAGGTATTACAGAAGACAGAAAACTATTATCTCAGCGATCAGCAAAAGAATATGCCTAAAGTAGATATGGAACTCTACTTTACCATTGATGAAAAAAACAATCAGGTAGATTTAACCGAAAAAGGAATTCAGTTGCTGACAGGGACTGCCGAAGATCCTAACTTTTTTGTGATGCCTGATGTGGGTGTGGGTATGGCCGACATTGAAAGTGCTGCACTCTCTGCAGATGAAAAATTAAAACGAAAAGATGCCTTCTTGCAAGATTATGCCGTTAAAGCCGATCGCATCCATACCATACAACAACTACTCAAAGCCTATACCCTTTTTGATAAAGATGTAGACTATGTGGTGATGGATGGTAAGGTGAAGATTGTAGACGAGCAAACCGGTCGTATTCTTGAAGGACGACGTTATAGTGATGGACTTCATCAGGCCCTCGAAGCCAAAGAAAATGTAGACGTAGAAGCCGCTACCCAAACCTTTGCCACCATTACCTTACAAAACTATTTCCGGATGTACCACAAACTAGCGGGTATGACCGGTACGGCGGAAACAGAGGCTGGTGAATTTTGGAGCATCTACAAATTAGAAGTAACGGGCATTCCAACGAATGTAAACGTGATTCGTAAAGATGAAGAAGACCTTGTCTATAAAACCAAGCGTGAGAAATTGCGCGCCGTTATAGAAGAAGTTAAGAAACTCCGCGAAGCAGGTCGCCCGGTATTAGTAGGTACCACCTCTGTGGAAGTATCAGAATTACTTAGCAAGATGCTCACTTTCGATAAGGTGCCTCATAATGTACTCAACGCCAAGCAACATGCTCGCGAAGCGCAGGTTGTTGCCGAAGCGGGTCTTGCGGGTGCCGTTACCATCGCCACCAATATGGCCGGACGCGGTACAGATATTAAGCTCGGGCCTGGTGTAAAAGAAGCCGGTGGATTGGCTATTATCGGTACGGAACGACATGAGAGTCGACGCGTAGATCGTCAGTTGCGTGGTCGTGCCGGAAGACAAGGAGATCCGGGGAGTTCAGTGTTTTATGTTTCTCTAGAAGATGATTTGATGCGCTTATTCGGTAGCGATCGTTTGAGTGGTTGGATGGATAAACTAGGGCATAAAGAAGGCGATGTGATTCAGCACAGTATGATTACAAAATCTATCGAGCGAGCTCAAAAGAAAGTCGAAGAAAACAACTTCGGTATTCGTAAGCGCTTGTTAGAATATGATGATGTGATGAATGCCCAGCGCGAGGTAATTTATACCCGCCGCAGAAATGCCTTGTTTGGCGAAAGACTGGCCCTCGATTTAGACAATGCCATGTATGATAGTTGCAGCTTAATTGCCAACCAGTTTAATACGAATCGCAACTACCAAGAATTTCTTACTGAAGTCTTGCGCGACTTTGCTATGGAACCGGATATCAGTGAAGCTGATTTTTTAAAAGTAGATGTGAATGCACTCACTGAAAAACTTTACGCTCAATTGTTCGAAACCTACCATCGTAAAACGCAATGGTTACGCGAACAAACAGCACCTATCATGAATAATATTCTTGAACACAATGGAGACAGGGTTGAAAATGTAGCCATTCCTTTTACCGATGGCATACGAGGTGTACAAATTGTCACCAACTTAAAAAAGGCTATCGAAACAGAAGGACGAGATATGATTGGTTCCTTAGAGCGCCAAATTACCTTGGCCTTGATTGATGATGCTTGGAAGAATCATTTACGAAAAATGGATGAGTTAAAACAAAGTGTTCAGTTAGCAAGTCTCGAGCAAAAAGATCCTTTACTCATTTACAAATTCGAAGCCTTTAATTTATTTAAAGATATGATTGGCGAAACCAATAAACATATTGTTTCGTTTTTAATGCGCTGCGGAATTCCTATGCAGCAAGAGCAAGAAATCCATCAGGCAGAAGTAGCTCGCACCGATATGAGTACCTTGAGGGCTAACCGCGAAGAAATAGAAGCGGCTGGTGAAGATTATGCTGCGAATGAAAATGATCGCTTTACTTCAACCTCAACAGCCGATGTAAAAAGAGATCCTGTGCGAAACCTCGAACCCCGTATCGGTCGCAATGATGTATGTCCTTGCGGCAGTGGAAAAAAATACAAACAATGTCACGGAAAGTAGACTAAGAATTAGATTCAAAATCATGCATAATCCACGCTCCATACAGGGAGTGCGATAAAACCAAAAAGGAGAAGTGATATAACCCGCTTCTCCTTTTTGAATGCTTATCCGTAAAGGTACCTAAAAACGTAAACTAATAACATAATTATCCGCACAGGCAAAGCCTGCGAAGAACATACCACTTGCGAAGGCAAAGCCTTCGAAGAGTGAGA
>JBEISB010000228.1:0-2752 GCA_040375635.1 Chitinophagaceae bacterium
CGTTTGGCATGCCGAGTTCTGATAATTTATTGACTGATTTTAATTTTACAAGCAAACCTCAAATCCCTACAGGCAGACTGTCTGTTTGGAATGCTGCCGAGGTCAATGTCTATTTGCAAAAAATAATACGGCACGAGCAATCTCTGCACGATTCTCAAAATCAGGTTAGCGATTCTACGTTGTGGAAGAAGAATGTTTTACACATTGCCGGCACATCAAATGCTGATGAACAAGCACCGATATTAGTTGCCTTCGATAAGCAAGAACAAACTATCAGCGATACCTTGATGGGGGCTACAGTCACTACGATTAAAAAATCATCAACCAGCACAGTAGAAACGGCCAATAGTGCTATGATTGATAATTTATTCCATGAGGGAATAAATATCGTACAATTTTTTGGTCATGGTTCTACATCAACCCTCGATTATAATCTCGATAATCCCGATTTATTTACCAATCACGGACGTTATCCATTGTTTATTGCCAATGGTTGTAGCGTAGGCAATTTCTTTGTGTTGGCTGTTGGACAAAAAACGTTGGGTGAGAAATTTGTGTTGGCTCCGGACGCAGGCAGTATTGCTTTCATTGCCAGCGTAAATACCGGCTTACTGAATGTGTTGGCAATCTATACCGACTCTTTGTATAATCAGTTTGCTTATAAATCATATGGCAAAACCATTGGCGAGCAGATGCAGGCTAATATTCAATCGCTGAATCTAGTCTTTGATGCTTCGTTACGACAACATACCGAGCAGATCTTATTAAACGGAGATCCAGCCACAAGTATCTATTCGTTCACAAAACCTGATTATGCTGTTGAAGACAAAGGGTTTTCATTTGGACAATTAAACGTCACTTCAGCACTAGATTCATTTGATATAAAAGTAGCCATTTGTAATTTGGGCAAGTTTAGTCATGATTCGTGTAGCGTATTTATACGTCGCATTTTTCCGAACGGCAGTGAACAAATTCTATTACACAAAAATTACGCTATATCTACTACGGATACCATCAGTTTACGGATTCCTGTTATGGGCAATATGGCTTTGGGTGATAATGCCATCGAAATCTTGCTAGATCAACAAGACTTTATCGATGAATTATCAGAAAGCAATAACTCACTCAAAAAAGTATTCAATATTTATAATGACGATTTGGTGCCGATTTATCCCTACGACTTTGGTATTGTAAGTACACAAGGCGTTACCTTAAAAGCATCCACCTTAAATCCCTTTGCGGCACTCAAAACCTATGTGTTGCAGATAGATACTACAGAACGTTTTAATAGTCCTTGGTTACAAAGCACCCATATAAGTTCTACGGGCGGAGTCATCAAATGGCAACCCTCACTCAGCTTACAAGATAGTACGGTATACTATTGGCGAACGGCCATGGATACGCTCTACGGAAATACACAGCATCGCTGGTCTTATAGTTCATTTATCTATTTAGCAGGTAGTTTGCCGGGATGGAATCAAAGTCATTATTATCAATTTCAGAAAGATAAGTATGCCGATTTGTTTCTTGATTCTGCCAATCGGAAATTTGTGTTTGATGGTGTCAATAAAAAATTATTGGTACAAAATTTATGTCTCGAATCGCCGCCCCCTTTCCGATATCAATGGCCTGATTACCGTGTTAAAATGAATGGTAGTTTATGGTATACCGATGGTTGTGATCCGTATCCCGGCTATTCTAGTTTACAGTTTGTGGTGATTGATACCATTACCGGTGAGGCTTGGATGAATGAAGCAGTAGGTACTGAAGGCAAGTATGGTAGCTTTGCTCCTTGTCGTGAGAGCAATCGTTTTTTTGAGTTTAGTTTCCTTACGGCAGCCTCAAGAAAAAAAATCATGGATTTCATCGATTCGATTCCGACGGGAACTTATGTGATGATACAACCTCGTTTATGTACCGGAACGCCTTGTGGCAGTATCAATAAGGTGTTTATCAACGATTGGAAAAAGGATAGTACAATCTATGGTTCGGGCAATACGCTTTACCACAAACTGTATAATCTTGGGTTTACTTTGCTCGATTCTTTCACCAAAAACAGACCGATGATTTGCTTTTCGAAAAAGAATATCTCAACATCTGTTCAACAATATGTTGAGGCCGACAGTACCAAGGTTTTGCTAAAAGAATTTGACTTCACTACCTATCTGTATGAAGGCAGCATAAAGACCGGAAAAATTGGTCCGGCAGCGGCATGGGGTTCCTTGAATCGTAAAGGGTTTTCGGTAGATGCCGGTATTGGGGATTCGGTGCGCGTTGATATTTATGGTATTGATACAGCGGGCATCGAAACCTTATTAGGCGCAGCCACAGGAGATACCGCCTTAGGATTTATTGATGCCCTTATGTATCCTTATTTGCGACTTGTACTCATCAATCGGGATAATAATTATACAACCCCCGAGCAATTAAACGATTGGCGCGTGTTTTACCAATTGGTACCGGAAGCAGCATTAAATCCGAATCGACATTTTGTCTTTACGGATACAGTAAAGCAAGGACAATCATCTCATCTCGAAGTGGCGATAGAGAATGTAACCGAAATGACTATGGATAGTCTTCTGGTGAAGTATGATCTTATTGATAAAAATAAAAATAGAAAAACGGTAGTTCTTACGCGTTATCGTCCTTTGGCTGATTACGATACCTTGGTGGCCGCCGCCGATATCCCATCTGATATTTACCCAGGGGCTAATTTACTATCTATCGAAGCAAATCCCAATAGGGATCAGCC
>JBEISB010000054.1:0-11759 GCA_040375635.1 Chitinophagaceae bacterium
ACGAAGCAATTGAGGGGTAACTGTTTCGTGCATGGTGATAAGCTCAGAATACTTCTGTCGAGATCTGGTAAGCACAGATTCGATGTAACGATTGAATTCGTTAGCCTCATTTGAACGACCGCTTGCACGGCTTCGCTGATTGTCCCAATTGTCGGGATGGATGCTTCGCTGGAGTTGCATGACAGCACGCTCTCCATTGATGTTGATCTTCATCAGAACCGGTACTTCACCGTTCTGTTTTGTCTTTGTTCTGCTGATGTAAATGACCAGCGAGAAGGTTGCTTTTTTAGAAACCATTTTGGCGCAATTTTTTAAAAATTGTGCCCCCCATTTGTGATTACAAAATTACAATCCTAAGGCGAAAATTGGTAGCGTAATTGCTTGTATTTCAGTCTTATTATGTCTAATTCCGTCTAGATGCTTGGTTTCTTTTTTGGCCTCTAAAAAAAGAAACCCAGATAGAAACCCAAAGTATAGACAAAACGATACATTTTAAGAACAGAACTAAAACAAAAAAGCGCCTAAATGCTTGATTTAGACGCTTTTGGACTTTTTTAGATAGTCACCTGGCGGAGAGAGAGGGATTCGAACCCCCGGACCTGTAACAGTCAACGGTTTTCAAGACCGTCGCAATCGACCACTCTGCCATCTCTCCGCCACAAATGTATATTGCATTCGTAGCTTTTCAAAAAAAATAAAATTTTTATTTTTAGTTTTTTCAATCTATACGCGACTCAAATCAGAATTCAAAATATTATTGCTGTTTTATACTGATATTTCCAAGTTGAATGTAAAACCATGACTACCCCTACTCTCTTTACCGAACGACTCTGTCTGAGAGATTTTTCTGAAGACGATGCCCCTGCCTTTTTTGAATTACGCCGTAATGAGTCCCTCATGAAATATATCGGTCGTCCTAGAGCTCAATCCCTTCAAGATGCTTTAGATCTCATCATCAGGGTTCAACAAAATGCAGTAAATCACGATAGCGTCAATTGGGCAATTAGCCTGCGCCATCAACCGAATCAACTGATTGGTAGCATAGGTTATGTATCGCGCAAAAGAGAACACCATAGAGCTGAAATTGGATATCTACTTGCCGAACAATATCATCGACAAGGTATTATGACGGAAGCCTTACAAGCGGTTCTCCGCTATGGTTTCGAAGTGTGGCAACTCCATTCGGTAGAAGCGACTATCGATCCGAGAAATTTAGCCTCTGCCGGTATTCTCGAAAAAAATGGATTCACCCGCGAAGCCTTGCATCGAGAAGATTTTTATTGGAACGGCCACTTTTATGATTCTGCGATATATGGCGTATTGGCCTCTGAGTTCTGTTCGTATGAGTAGCGTGAGCATAAAAAAAGAGGCTGTCCTTTTGAGACAGCCCCTAAGCATAAGATAAAATCGATTAGTGCGACACTTTTAATACGCCGTAGTGTTGCTCGCCTTTCAATTGTAAGAAATAAATTCCTTGTGCATGGTTCCACGACATATCTAAGGTGTTTACCCCAGACTGTGCATTCACTTTGCGGGTTTCGATGGTGCGACCATTGATATCTTGCACAGTAAACGTCATTGTCTCAGCATGGGGTAAGTGAAATACCACCTGTCCATTCGGCAAGCCATTCATGTCAAGATTAGGTTGATTCATATTCACCACTCCATTGGGCATTGTAGCGAAGTTCCAAGTGGTATTATCGTAAATACCATACGAATTCGCACTAGCCGCACTCTGATAACATGTGCTATCAAACTGAACTGCATATTGCTTACCAGCTAATAAATTAACACCAGAAACGGTAACTACAGCTCCGGCAATACTTGTAGAACCGCAAGCAATAATCTGCGAAGTAGCATCACTCAAATTATAAAGGGTAATGTTTCCAGTACCTAGGGTTACTGGCTGATCAAAGGTCATACTCACAGCGCTGGTTGCCGGACTCACCATGGTTGCATTGTCAGCAGGTGTAAGCGAAACGATTACCGGTTTTGGATTTCCTGAAGATGAAAAACTAACCGACAAATCATCGATAGCTAAACCATCATCGCTAGCCACCTTATTGATATCGCGCCAGCGGAAAAAGATTTTAGAACCATTGGCTACTAAGACAGAAAAACTACCTGTCACGGTATTCGTATTACCAGCAGCATTACCATCTAAAGCACCAACAGTTACAGTTGTCAATTTGATGGTATTCAACATCAAAGAGTAAACGGGATTCCAAGTGGCTGTTGTATCATTAATCCCTGCAGCCGTTGTTGAATATTCGAATACTAATGAGTCGAGACTCGCTGCGGTAGTATCACCAGAGCGCCATTGTTCGCCATGATATGAAACATTAAAATTGGTAATGCTAGCTCCTGTATTATTTTGAAAACCTATCCCATAAGAAGGTAAATTAGATGCCGACGCTAAACTACCTAAGGCGCGGTCTGTGGCCAAGGTATCGCCATAGCTATAGGTCTCCCCATTATTATTGGTACCACGACTCACTTTGTACAATTGATCGGCAGCTGTACCTGTTCCTTTTTCAAAAATAGCCCAACCTGTTAATGTCATCGCATGCGTGTTAGTAAACACAGTATCATTCGATAACCCATCGAAATTTTGTGTGTACGGTGTAGCCATCGAGGTGATGCTCACTTGTGCTTGGGCTGCACAAAATGAACCTAAAGCCAACATAGATAATAATAATTTTCTCATATTTATTTTTTAAGGGTTTGTATACTTTATTGAACGTCTAATGAAACCTTACGAATGTAAATCTCAGGTGTTGTTTTATACTTGATACCAATACCGGTAATGTTTACGGGCGTAGTAGGTGTAGGTGTGGTTGTAAAAGGAATGGTATTCCGCGTATACATGATGATGGTACCTGTGCCATCATTCAAGGTATTATTCCCTGCAAAAAAACCTGAGCCGGTAATAGTGACAGCACTCAACTTCACTAACACTGACTCGTATTTACGTGCTTTAAATAATGGATTATTCAAATCAGCATTTAAATCAGCAATACTCAACATAATAGGGGTTACCGTTTTGCCACCACTAATTTTTGTGGCAGCTAAGGTTGCTCCGGTTCCTTTCTTTACTTCTAATGCGCCGTTGTACACAATCAGCAAATTACCACTTAATTTGATGGTCACGGAATCGCCCAGGGCTAAGCCAGAAATGCCATAAACATTAATACCACGACCGCTTTCGTCTTGGATATAGAGGGAAGTCGCCTGTGAGATATTACTATCGGCATAGCTGCTAATCACGGTTCCATGAATCATCTGATTGCCTAACACAATATTCTGTGTACTTGAAGTATCCGGATACATCTTCCGTAAACTATCGATAGTAATATCAACAGGTGGAGTAATAATCACACCCCCACAACGGGTATTATTCATACGGATATCAAAGGTATCTCTGATTAACAACTGAGCGGTGCTGTTGTATCTTGAAAAGACAGCCGTAATTGGACCTTTACCTGCCGGAATCAATTCATTTCTAAAATTGGCATAACCACTCATGCGCACCACCATATTATCGCCGGCACAATCTTCAATGGTTCTGTCGGTTCCAGAGGCAATATTCGGATCTTGTGCATAAGGTTGATTCACATCATTAGCCACAAATTCAGCACTATCGATCTGAATTAATCGTCCCATCAAATCGGAATTTAAGCTTTTTAAATCCGCAATATTTACTTTAATAGGCACGATGGTATTACCTGTATTGGCTTTTACAACATGCTTTCCAATCACAGCCGCCGGGATATCACTCAAAGCATTGGTGTTATCTGGCGTGTAACCCAGTTGCATAAACTTACCGTAAGCACCTAAATACAAGCCTTTACAATGGATATAGAGTTTACGTCCGATAGGATAATCGGTATACAAACCAGATCGTCCTAACAAAACAACAATCCCTGCCGTAGAATCTTGCACTACAATTTGTTTGTAAAACGATCCTGAACGATCATCAGCAATAACATAAGCCGCAATGGTGTAGTCCGAATCTATCAAGGTAGGCGTAGATCCGTTGTACAAACTTTTCACCTGCTTTAAAGTAGCATTTACGGTTAGGTTTGGATCGTAAGTACTCAAATCGGGTGGACTATCAAATTTTTGCTTTACACATGAAGTGAAGGCGATTGTCAATATCGAAATACTGAGGGCGCCAAGTAAAATCATTTTTTTCATAATTCTCTTTTTCAATGGATATAGGTGATTTAGAATCTAAGACTGAGGTTAATAAAATATTGAGCACCTAAGGCATAAGCGTATTTAGGAGCAAACCATGCTGGATTTACGGTATTGACACGCAGGTTTTCGAATCCGTATAAGTTGATATTACGATTGTTCAGCAAATTCGTGATACCAACATTTAACAATAAAAAAGTTTGATTGCTGGCTTTGTGAATATACTTGTCAACTTTAAATGATTTTCCGAAGTTAAGATCGACGGTAATCACATTCGGTGGTTTACGCTGATCGATGACATTGTGCCAAGCATCAGATCCATACACTAAATTATCTACCCCATCTTTAGTTCTAGCCGTAGGGGCAAAATCCATCCAATTATTCCCCATGTAATTACCCGATAAGGTTCCGTACCAATAAGTCTTCGAACGATAATTGAGTGCCAATTGCATGGCTGTCTGCGGACCAGAAGGCACATAATAGTTTTTCATGTAGACGGTATCCGGACTTCCGCTTAACGTAGTGTTTTGCGTTCCTACTTCGTTATCACTATAAATATTTACATAAGGACGACTTGTATAAAATGCCTGTGCAAAAGAACCTGCAAAAGAAGCTGTTAGACTTGGACTGATTTTTACTTCTGCCCCTAATTCTAATCCTGTATATTGTTTATTGATGCCTTGCAACGACATACTCACGAACGAATAATCATCATCACGATAAAAACGACGAATGTCACTCGCCCCCTTAACCTGAGTAGCATAGGCCGTAACGCGCACTTTCACATTTGGCGAACGGAGTAAATAACCCAACTCAGCACTCGAGAATTTTTCTGTCTCCGCATTCGCAATCTGCTCGTTACGCGTTCGAGGTGAGATAATCACATTATCCACGAAAGGTGCTCTTTGTCCAATAGCGCCGTTGGCATACAAATAATTTCGTCCGTTGATCTTATAGGTAAGTCCTCCCTTAGCCTTCGGCGTAAAGAAAGTATTGGTAGATGAACGTCCGTATGAATTGCTTGTATACAACCCACTTTGATAATTGCCCACGCGATAGAAATTGGTAAAGCCCAATTCGGTAGCGACAAAGAAATCGACTTTATTGTACGTAAACATCCCTTGCGCAAACCAATTGGCTTTCGTAAAATGGATATTGTAATCATAACCATAGGTGTCGCCCTTATAACGACGGATATCCTTATCCAGTAAATTGAGTTTATCCGCATCTTTGATAATCCCTCCAAACGTACGGGCCGCAAATTGATTGATATTTTCCCAATAGCCCCCGCCCAACATATCTTCGATACGCAAGAAATTGTGGTTATTTTGGGTTTGAAAATTAACCCCAGCCTGCAATGTTGTATGATCATCCACCTGACTTTTCAAGTTAACAGCAGCATTGAGTCGATGTGCATTTTCTACAGCCGCATTCAGTATATAAGCAGCCTTACCATAACCAGCATTGAGGTTATTACGATTGGCCTCGTACAAACTATCCCACTTAATCTGAAGCATATTGGGATTGGCTTTCAAGTAATCGTAAACTTCTTGACGATCGTTAGCATCTTCAACATAACTTGGTAAATAACGATAGTAATCTGGACGAGGATCAGCAGCATTTTGCCAATCTATACCTGTTTGGGCGGTTTCGCCTGCTTGATAAGATATCGCAGAGGTGATTTGCGTATTGGCGCCCAATTTAGCATCATGACTAAAGATAAACAAAGGACTATGGGTGGTGAGTACCCGCGAATTACGAACCTTACCATCCTGATAGCCCCAATAAGGATTGTAATAATGTGATCCCGCTATATCAAACACTTCGGCCGTTGCAGGACCGCTCTTTCCTCTTTTGATTGGCGCCCCTACCACCATAAAACTAATGCCTTGCTTCTTGAAACGCTTTTCAATGGCACCATAATATCCCCAAGCATCGTAAAAGGTACCTTTCACTGGACCTTCATTCGCCCAACGACGAGAGAATGAAAACGAATAAGCCCATCCATTTTTTTGTAAGCCGGATGAATGGGTTAACATGATACGATTGCGATACGAACGATTCGTGGCTGTATACGTGAGCTTAGTGCCTTTTCGTTGATTAGAAGCCGAAGCGTCGAGGGAAGTGTTTAATCCTAATCCCCCAAACAAACATTCTCCAGGAGCCAATCCTAAGGTTACCGTGCGTCCACGAAAGACATCATTTAAGCCACTCCACGAATTATAAAAAACACCTCCTTCTTCTAAATCATTTAAAGGCACACCGTTCAGATACAAGGTGTTGTTATCATTCTCATAGCCGCGCATACGGAAAAAATATTGTCCCCACCCAAAGGTTGAAGCCGATAAAAACGCATCCCGAGAAGCGTTAAGCACCGAAGAAACGTTTTGTCCTGCAGAAGTATTCGCCGATTCATCCTCACTGCTAGCATCTTCTACAGAAGCCCCCGACTGATCGGTGGTATTTCCTAATCCGCTGCCTGCAAGCACTTTCAGCTCTACAATGTCGATCATTACATTGCTTTTGGCAACTTCTATTTTGACCGTTTCATCGATGGCATCATCGGCCGAGTATTGCAACTCATGCGTTCCCATGGGCACCCCGCCAAATTGATAATTACCCGCCGCATCAGAGGTGGTAATCATTTTCATGTCCTTCAGTAGTATCGTTACTTCGGCATAAGGAAGTTTGGTATCGGCATGAATGATTTTGCCACTTAGGGTTGCCAGTTGCGCGTACACAGACGGACAAACAAACAATAGGAAACACGTTAAAAATTGCTTCATTTTTAGATTTTAATTTTTCATGGTTGTCCCTTTCGGGAACAGGTTATACTGAAATCAGCGTACAAATGTAGTGGATTTTACAACCTAGAAAATGAATAAATTATTACTGGGCTTGGAATGTGGAAAACTCCGCATCCACTATAATTAACGCATTTTGGCTGTGATTCCATGCCATGAATACGGATCATTCCGCTTAGAGTACCAAGTTAAACAGACAAATGAACGGAGAAATCATAGTTTGTTCATTACCCGTTCTTTGTCGGCGAGGGATAAATACCCTACTTTTACCCCTCAAATTTTATATATGAAACAATGGTTTGTGTTGCTACTGAGCTTGGTTTTATGCCGACAATTATTAGCCCAAGAAAAAAAGCCGGTAGCGATTGCCTTTTATAATCTCGAAAACTTTTACGATACCCTCAACGATCCGAATAAAGATGATGATGAGTTTACCCCTAAGGGAATCAACAGCTATACCCCGGCTGTTTTTCTCAAAAAGGTTGAAAATTTATCAGATGTAGTTTCTCGTTTAGGTACCGACCAAAATCCAGATGGCATTGCCTTTATGGGTGTGGCTGAAGTCGAAAATCAAGATGTGGTGGAGGCGCTCTGCAATAGTCCAAAACTAAAAAGCCGCCACCTCAAATGCATTGTGTTTGATGGCCCCGATAAGCGAAGTATCGATTGTGGATTTATATATAATCCAAAGTATTTTAAAGTACAGCAAGCTCGCTCTCTCACGGTTCCTCTACCCGCTGGCGAATCCCCTACCCGCGATGTATTGTATGTTACCGGCAAACTTAATGGCGAGGTAGTTCATGTATTTGTTAACCACTGGCCATCGCGCCGTGGAGGTGAGGCCGCCACTCGCCCAAAACGAAATCTTGCCGCTTCGGTAAGTCGTAAAGTGATAGACTCGCTGATGAAAATAGACCCAAATACTAAGGTGGTGGTTATGGGCGATTTAAATGATGATCCCATCAACGAAAGTGTAACGAAGGTGATTGGCGCGAAAGCGAAAATAAGTGAGGTAAAGCCTGGCGATATGTTTAATCCATTCACCTCATTTTACAAGAAGGGCTTGGGTACATTGGCATATCAAGATACTTGGGGACTTTTTGATCAAATTATTATTTCTTACGGATTTTTAAATGCACAACCCAACATAGCTCAGTTTCAAGAAGCCATGGTATTTAATCGAGGTTTTATGATTGAGAAAGAGGGACAGTATAAAGGATACCCCAAACGTTCGTATGTTGGCGGCAACTGGAACGATGGTTATAGCGATCATTTTCCAACAGTCGTTTTTTTAACCGCTCACTAAATTTATTGTACGATGCAAAAGTTTACTAGTCTCAGCATGATTTTGTTTGCCTTTTGCTGGCAAGCTTGTCAACCCAATACGGATACACAAAAAGCTGTATTGAACGAGGATATGCAAACCTTTTCAAATTTCGATAAGGTGCCGGTTACGCATGTCGATTGGCAAGCAAAAATCGATTTCAATAAAAAGCAAATTCAAGGGACTGCTGTCTGGCATTTTCAGAATCGAAATCACGAATCATCGATTTGCTTTGATACTTACGACTTAACAATTACTCAGGTAAAAATTGGTGGTAAGACTGTCCCCTTTAGCCTTACACCGTTTCATTCGGTATATGGCAGTGGACTGCGAATCCCGATTGATGCAAACGACTCGGTGTTGAGTATCGAATACAGTACTGGACCTAAGGCAACGGCATTGCAATGGTTACAGCCCTCTCAAACGGCCGGCAAACAATTGCCTTATCTGTTTACACAATGTGAAAGTATTCATGCCCGATCATTACTTCCTTGTCAGGATGTACCGGCCATTCGAACAACCTATACTGCCGATGTACAGGTCCCTTCTGGCATGATGGCCGTGATGAGTGCCCATAATCCAACGCAAAAAACGGCAAACGGAAAGTATCATTTCGATATGGAAATCCCTATTCCTTCTTACTTAATTGCCCTTGCTGCTGGAGATATTGCCTATCAGGCCATCGATGAGCGCAGCGGCGTGTATACCGAGCCTTCGCAATTGGCGAATGCGGCGAATGAATTGAGTGACATTCCGCGTATGATGAAGGCCGCAGAGACTCTAGGCGGTCCTTATAAATGGGGGAAATATGATGTATTAATTGCCCCGCCTTCGTTTCCGATTGGGGGCATGGAAAATCCGAGACTCACCTTTGCCACCCCCACGATTTTAGCAGGCGATAAAAGTTTAGTTTCGTTGATTGCGCATGAAATGGCCCACAGCTGGAGCGGCAATTTAGTGACCAATGCCACATGGAATGATTTGTGGTTGAATGAAGGCTATACTACCTATTTCGAACGTCGTATTATGGAAAGCATTTCAGGGAAAGACTATACGGATATGCTCTGGGAATTAGGCTATCAAGACTTACAAAGCGACCTTCATGATATGGGTATAAAAAATCCGGATACGCGCTTGCGGGGCGAGTTAAAGGGCCGTTATCCCGAAGTGGCTTTTACCAATATCCCTTACGAAAAAGGAGCCGTTTTTTTACGCATGCTCGAAGAAGGGACAGGCCGCGCTGCCTTTGATGCTTATTTATCAAGCTATTTTCAATCGAACGCCTTTCACCCCATGACGACCCAACGTTGTTTGGCCTATATGGATTCTTGTCTTTTCAAAAATAATATAGACCTGAAAGAAAAATTACATGTCCAAGATTGGGTATACGGCACCGGATTACCTGATAATTGTCCGCATACCTTACCTGCCCGCTTTGCTGCTGTAGATTCGGCGCGCACGCATTTCGAAGCTGATGGACTTGCCGCTAAGCTAAAGACCGCATCATGGAGCACACACGAATGGCTTCAATTTTTACGCAAACTACCTCATCCATTGTCTGTGGATAAGATGAAAACCCTCGATGAGACTTTTCATATCACCGAAAGTGGAAATTGTGAAATAGCGGATGAATGGTTTCGGTTGGCCTTAATTTCTCATTATCCTTCAGCCTATCCAGCCATGGAAAAATTCTTATGTCGTGTAGGTCGTAAAAAGTTTTTAGAGCCTTTGTATGGTGAGATGATGCGAACAACGGAAGGACAAAAACTTGCCCAAGATGTTTTTGCGAAAGCCGCTCCTAATTACCATCCCCTTACCGCACAAAAGATGAAAGAAATGATTACCGTCCCTGCGAAATAATTACTTCTGTCTAGAAAGTCGAGATAAGGTATTGGCTTCTATCCCCGAAAAAATCATGTAAACAGCCATAAGGGCAAACAAATCGGGCTTGTGAAAATGGGCTTTATCCAGAAATATCCATAACCCCGCGGCTACAATACAGGCCATGAGTTTCAATAAGGTGCCCGCCATAACGCCGTTCACAAAGCGATGCGGTGAGTTAGCCGATAAGGAACGATAAGATACTGTGTACGATAAGGCAGTAATCGCCATTAACGCCAAGGTACCAACCAATACGGGCACACGTGTAAGTACATTAGGATGTATAGAGAGAAAAAAAAAGAGTATCGAAATCACTACACCGCTAATCAGGAGCTGCGTATAAAAACCTATTTTCATGAACGGGGTTTTGTATCGTTGAGTATGCGCCAAAATAGGCTTACTAAGACTAACACAGGCATTAATAATGTCAACAAAGGGAATTTCCAAGCCATAGCATGATCAGCTTTATAACCCAACCATACACTGATACCCAGCGAGATGATGATTTGTGTGGCTAATCCTGCATATTTCAGCAATTCACTATTTGGCATTCAAGTCTACCGTATTAGAAGCTTTGGCGGCAGGCTCCGAGCGAGAAACGACGTTTGTTCCCATTGCGCAGTTTCCATTAAACTTCACTCCATTTTCTATCACCAATTTTCCGGTATTAATATCCCCGTCAATAATGGCATTTCCTTTTAAGGTCAACATGTCGGCTACTTTCAATTTACCCCCAACATGTCCGCCAATATCGGCACTATGACAAATGATATCTCCCTCCACTTTTCCAGTGGCAGAAATAACAACCCGGCCTTTAGAAGTTACGGTACCTTTGATAGTACCTTCGATTCGAATATCCCCCTCAATGCGAATTTGGCCGTCTAATATGGTACCATCAGCGATAGATGTCATAGGTTTAGATGAGGAGGTGGAAGGAGTTCCTTGACTACTCACACTAGCCTGAGCGCTAGCGGGTGAACCCATTGGGGAACTCGTTGCTGGGTTGGGGGTATCTTTGTTGTCTTTATGAGAAGAAAAAATGGACATAGGGTACTATTTTATTCGTTAAGAGGTAAAATTAATTTTTATTTTCACATTGATCCTTTTTTTTAAGAAGTATCTTATACACCATACTGTGGATTACTCTTGCTCTACTCCTATAAAATATATCGGAAATGCATTTGCGGTCCTCGAATTGCGGAGCCCTTGATATTCTCTGCCCCCGGGTAAGGAAACTCAGCTAAATTTTCTGCAATCGAGCGAATTGATTATTTTTACTCGCTGCCATCGATTTCGAGGTAGACATACTAAAACCCTAATTTTTGAGTTTACTACGCGTGAAAATCAATGTACATACCCTCCTATTAGTGATAATTTCATTGGTATGTTTTAGGGTACTGCCATGTAGCGCCCAAACCGCTGGCCGTAATCTCAATTCTTCGTACAAGGACAGTATAGCCAACGTCATCAAAGCCAAACGCCATGCAGATAGTCTGGTTCGGGAGGCTGCTAAATTGCAATTGAAGCAGTTTCGTGATAGCATCATTACCGCC
>JBEISB010000189.1:0-4050 GCA_040375635.1 Chitinophagaceae bacterium
ATTAATAGATAAAGATTTTCTTTTTTGATAGAGAGGGTAAGGAACCCTCTAAAGAACATAAGACTTACGAAGGCACAGCCTTCGAAGAGGGGGACACACATCGCCAATAAGCATTGCGTTACGGATGCACGGCGTAAACAAAATTAATTACATTCTCTTCGGGAGCCAACAAATCGAACAGATCTACATTACCATCGCCATTGATATCGGTATTATAATAACCGTAGGCAAAATTTACAATATCTGATTCGATGCCATTGAGGTCGTATAAATCGACATTGCTATCTTTTACATTATCGCCGCTGTAAAGCGCAAATAAAGTTCCACTACCACTCACATCTTTCTGGTTATCGCCAAAGGCCTGGGCAGCGGAGTTGCTAAAGTTATAAGCCGTATTACCGGTTAGCATTACCGGATTAGCACTCCAGGTTTCTACAGCATTGCGGTGTTGTAGGGCGATATAATAGGCATGACCCAACAAAGAAGGATAGAGCTTACAATGTAAGGTACCATCGGTATGTAAAATGGCTTGTAGGTTTTGTACTACATTATAGGGCGGAGCGGCCTCGATAATTTGTACGCCTAGGGTATCGGTAATCGATAAGTCGTTACTCATACCCTGGTTAAATAATGCGGGCTGCATCTCTCCGTTCCACAAATAATAGCCTTGTATAAAGCAGGTAATATTGAGGTTAATAGACACAAAAGTATCGGGTTGTTGAAAGCCCTGGGTAAGCATGAGATTAGCAGCACTGAGGGTTTGGGTACAGGGCTCACCTACGGTGTAACTCACTTGTAAATTACTGCCCGTATAATTGCCCCCCTGACAAGGGATTACCGAGCGCGAAATGGTTTGGGCATTCGTGGTTAGTGTTACCAAAAAGCCAGCAAGGAGAATCAGGTGTTTCATAATTTTTATAATTTTTCCGCTTCGCGGAATGAATGAAATAGATAAATGGTTAGATGATTAAAAAGAACGAACTGGACGGACATAAAACACATAGTTCTTGCCATGAAAGTTCTGAAAGCCAGTATTGAAGCTCTGATCCCAGGAATCGGAGGAACCGTACTCACTAGAAGTCCAATAGTCGGTGGTAGCAAAACCCCCAATAATCGTTTTATTAAGATAGAGTTTATTAAGTTCATCCTTACTGGGCAGATACCAATCGCTATAACCATTTAATACCAAATCATAACAAAGTTGAGCGGCATAGTTTCCGGCACCTTGAGCAGCTACAATCGTATTGGTATTGGCGTTCCCTGTACCCAAGGCTTGGGCGATAGCGCCCGTTGTTACATATGAACCATTTCTCCAAGTAACGCCTGTGCCTTGATCGCTCGGCGCAGCAATCAAGCCATGGGGCACATTCGCATCATAACCGGGATCCCCAGGTTGCAGAATATAGGCAATTACCCCTCCCCCAAAAATTTCACCAATTTTCAAATGTTTAATGGTAGTGTAAGTAACGCCATAACCTGTCCCCTTGGCATTCGTAGCATAAGCCCTATAATAATAGGTGGTATCAAAGGTAAAAGGAATTGTACTGGTAAACTGCCCGGCACCGGGGCCTTCGTCGGTATGAGAATTGCTTAGGGTAAGATTCGGCGTTAATCCATAACAAATTCCTTTGGCTGTAACCGTACTCCCTCCATCATCGCTTACATTTCCTGTTACCTGACTACCAACTGCCGCACCCGTAGTTACCGTTGGCTTATTAGCTGTATTTGCACTTGCCACCCAATGGCTGCCATCCCAGGTTAATACATCGCCGGGGTTGGCTGTATTGTTTGTACAGGCAATGGCTTCTATTTTCCAGGCCTTGCCCACGGGTACGGTTTGTACATTTTTTACGGAGATAACATTGCTAAAGACTAACTGATTGGAATCAATTGTAAATTCTAATACCGAAGCAGACTTTACATTGCTTCCTAAGGCAAGGGTTTGCCCGGCTTTTAACCAATACGGTAAAGACAATCCACTCTTCATGGATACGGTATCGCCATCAATCAATAATAGGGGGTCGTTTTGCGCAAACGATAGTTTTGAGCACAATAACAAACAAAAGAACAATAGGTGTTTCATAGAGTAAATAGGTAAGTGTTTAAAAACCATTAGAGGTATAGATTAAGGTTTGCGGATTACTGCCTTTCGCCTTCACTTCGCCGGCACGCTCTGCATACAAGGCATAGGGTACACTCATCATTTGTTGGGTACCTAAGTCGGTATAATTGGTGCCTCCTGTTTCATCCATTTCTACTTGCAAAAACTTTGCGCCCGTACTCCAGGGGATAGAGGCAAAGCTGCCCATCGACACCTGTCCCTGCCCGATTTGCAGGGTTAGCAGTCCTGCGGGTGTGGTAGTTACTGTATGACTTTCCTGAAATACAATATTGCCATTGATAACACTATCGTGTATGCTAACACGCAAACGAACGGATTGGTTACTTAAGGCTTGTCCATTTGCATTTCGAACCACACTCTGGTAAGGAATACCTTGAGGAGCCTGGGCTTGGGCTATAACAGACAAACAAAGCAACAAAAAAATAGAGGCGTAACGCTTCATAAGGTTTAGGTTTTGATAGAACGAGGCCACAAAATAAAACAAAAAGTAATTCGATGAAGAGGAAATTTGTAGTTATGTCGTTTTACGTTGTAATTATGTCGATTGGGTTTGTAGTTTGGTAAAAAGCAGGTTACAACATCTAATTAAAATTAAAAGGGGTATCGGTGAAAAAGGGCTGACTACTTGCCGAGTTATTGGGTGGTTTTTGAGCCCATTTCTATCCCTAACTTTTCGTACTCCTTATCGTTAGGCTCCCACAATTCGATGCGGTTGCCTTCGAGATCTTCGATATGAATAAATTTCCCATAGCTATAGGTCGATAGGGTATCCACAATTTTGACCTGTTTTTTCTGCAAATCTTTTACCAAGAGGGGCAGATTATCTACCCGATAATTAAGCATATACTGTTGTTCGGCTTTGCCAAAGTACGGGGTAGTTTCTTTACACGGGCTCCATTGGGTAAAGCCTTTTTGTGTTGAGTCGGCGCCCTGATACCATGCAAACACGGCTCCAAAATGATTCGTCTGCAACCCCAGGTTTTCTTGATACCAAGCCCGCATTTTTGCAGGGTCTTTGCATTTAAAAAATATACCGCCTATACCGGTCACTCGCTTGATGATGATATCGTCGGCATCATGAGCCCATATCGCATTCACCATAAACCCGGCGCCAAAGGCCAGGAGAAGGAGCAGAAGAAGTCGCATTTTTTTAAGCATATTGTCTGTTTCGTTGTATGATAATGAGGCGAGTCGTGTTACATGCCCTACTCGTCTTTCGGGGTTAAACCATATTCGATTAGTGCGCTTAAGGTAGGTAAATGAATATCTCGTAAGGATGTAAATCGGATACAATAACCCGTAATACTAGCCTTGCCTAAGGTACTGCCAAAGTTCTCTAGTAAGTAGGTCTTATATTTACTTCCTAAAATATGCAAGGAAATGCCGGTTTTATTGACACTCATTCCTAGTTGAAAAACATCCTTGGTGCTACCATTCGCGTATCGCATCGTGTGCCGTCCATAGCCTATGGTTGGATTGGCTATGGGTTTCTTATCGCTGTTTAAGCCATCAGAGAACCACAAAGTACAGGTAGGATAAAGACTAAGAATAAGCGCATGAATAGTCCGCATATCCCTTTGCTTGGGTTGGGGCTGACTGCTTAGGCAATCCTGAATTTGCAATTCTACCTTCATAAGCTAATTTTTATAACCCTTGATGTGGTTTGCTGCACCCATAACCTGTATTGAGCGATATAGATTAGGGCGAACCCTAGAGGCAACAAGAATCAGGCGCTAAGATAATACAAAGGAAATATCGGTAACGACATGTTCTTTCTCATGATGCTGAAGCGGTACATGTAAAGGCCATTGATGTCCTTAAGATTGACTCCCCCAGCGATAAGGCTGATGGGCTATCCCTAATAAGTCGATAACCCGGTCGCAAACCGTTGCTGCCAAGGCTTCGAAGCTTTGGGGCAGACTATAAAA
>JBEISB010000222.1:0-2997 GCA_040375635.1 Chitinophagaceae bacterium
CCCCTAACTATCGAAGGGTTTTGTACCGGTAAGGTCTTTACTGCTCGTGCCAATCGTTTTGGGACTTTTACCCTCGACAGCATACAAGGAAGCGGACAATTTCTATGCAATGGGATCGATACCCTGATGGGCGGAGGTAGTAAATTTGATATCTGGGACACCCTCAGTCTGCATCTCCAATACCAAGTGCATAGCGATACAGCCGTTGTTTATCATGCAGGCACAGCCATCAAACAATAATTTTCATGTTTACAGGAATCATAGAAACAACCGGACTCATTACCGATATCCGGTTCGATAATGGCAATTTATTTGTCAGCATACAAAGTAGCATCGGCCCCGAATTAAAAATAGACCAGTCTGTTTCGCACAATGGTATTTGTTTAACAGTTATCGGCATCCATGAGAATATCCATCAAATTTGCGCCGTTACCGAAACGATTACCAAAACCAATATAGGCTCTTGGTCGATCGGTGATATCGTAAATCTTGAGCGATGCACACAGCTCAATGGTCGTCTTGATGGACATATTGTGCAAGGACATGTAGATACCAAGGCTACCTGCATTTCACGGGCAAACCAAGGTGGAAACTGGAATTATACCTTTAGCATCAACGAAGAATTTTCGAACTTGATTGTCGAAAAAGGATCCATAGCCGTTAATGGCGTTAGCTTAACCTGCTTTAACCTTACAGACACTTCTTTTGAGGTGGCTATCATTCCATATACCTTCGAAAACACCAATTTTAAAGATCTAGCCGACTACTCGATTGTCAATATCGAATTTGATATTATTGGTAAATACGTGGCGCGCATGTTGTATAGCGAAATTCCACCCGAACAAGAGCAAGCCTAATGGTAAGTGAGCGCGATACTCCAATTTCGTCCTGGCATAAATCGTCCACGCACACTTTCATATCGAGCATTGAAAAGATTATTTACACCACCCTGTATCCGAACCGAGCCTTTTTTACTTTGAATTTGATAGGAAAGAAAGAGATGGGTTGTAGCATACGGAGACAAATACTGACTTTCATCGGTGGTGATAAAACGATAGCCTGTATACGTTTGTAAATATCTACATTCCCAGTTGCTCGTGCGTATGCCCAGTTCGGCTTTCACGGCATAACGAGGCACATACGGAATTTGCTTTCCCATCGAATAATCGTTTACCCATGCTGAGGCTTGGGTAGTAGATAAGGTATACGCATAAAATAGATTCCCAAATAACATAGGCTCATTCCAAAAGCGACGCTGTTGTTGTTTAGCATGGGTAGACTTCGGCACAAACATCGTATCAGGCCAAGTCGCGGCATGGCTTTGCGTAAGCTTTCGGCTAAATGACGAACTCCATTCGATGCCCCTACTCCATACCTCCTGAATATTACGAGGCGTTAATACCGATGATCCATACCAGACGATCCAATCATTTACCCTTCGGTGATAAGCGGCTATTTGACCGTGAAACGAATGCTTACCCGGTTTCGAGTCTGCCTGCAAACCGCCTTCTATGCTTTTACTTTTTCGGGTTGTAAGTTGGGATTTCCACCCGGGTCAAAAAATAACTCGTTGAGGGTAGGCATACGATATGTACTAGACAATTGTACATAGGCATGCATGGATAAAGGCAGTGCAACATTGATTTGAAAACTCCCCGACCACGGCAATGAAAAGCGGTTGTTCCATTCTCTTTTGATTCTCGCACTCCCCTGAAAATATTTCCAGAAGCGATGATTGCTATATATCAACTCGACATGGGCATCATAGATCGCATGTTGTCTATCGGGCATTAACACAGAAACAAGACTACCCACACGACATTCCATCTCATGCTGACGAATGGTAGTCTTTAGCTGATGTTGCCAAGGCATTTGCCACGAAGCACTATGGGTACGAATAGACAGCGCATTGTCTTGATAACTATACCCTTCGTACAAGGCGGCTAATGTCATCTCGTAACGATATCGCTTTCTCATAATATGTCCCCAATGGAAGGCACTCCGCAATGCCTGATTTTGGTCGGCGCGCGGTCGAAACGTTTCGAAGCTAGCTGCGGGTATTTCTCTGTCTTTCCAAAAGGCCCAAACCTGCACAATTCCCTCATTGCCCTTCTTACCCCGAAACGCGAAACGATCGAGTATATGCAGGGATCCAACACCCGCATGCAAAACCGTATCCTCCTTTTGCTTGTCTGGATTATAAAACGAATACCGATTCTCGGCCTGCGTTACAAAAACCTTTACCCGATTCGACATACACGATGTGGCATAACGATATTCGCCAGCTGCCGAAAGATTATGCAAACTCTCAAAAGCCGAAGAAACCTTTAGCTTGCTTTCGCTTTGATAAACTGTTTTATCATCACCCAAAAGGATCGAACCTCCAACGGCAGTCCCTTGTTGATTTCCCGAGTAATCGATGCGTATCTGATCGAAAAAGGATACCGGTAAATTGCTAAAATCAGACAATCCCGACATCGCGCTATTGATATTAATTCCATTCCATAATACCTGCGTTTGCGCTGCGGAACTCCCCCTTATACTGATTGTGCTGATATTGCCCACCCCATAGTTTCGTAAAAACACATGGCTATGTCGTTCGAGTAATTGCTGCAAACTATTGAGTTGATAATATGGCTTGGTGCTCGAATCTATCTCTTGGATCGAAGGCGATAAGATGGGTTTGCGTGTAGACCTTATTTGTACGACTTGTATTGAATCTTTACCGATTGTCCATGCCGACACAGGAAACAAAAAAATGAAACCACAAAAAACACAAAACAATCTGAGCATATCCTTAGGGCTTAAATAAAAAACAATTGGGTCCTATGCCTGTTTGAAACGAATGCTTGAGCACGCCAGATTGTGTAAATTGATAAATGGTTCCTTGTTGGGTAAAGCCTTTCGGATCGGCTAAAAAAATATCATGCGATAACGGATCTATCCCCATGGCCCAAAAGTAGGTATTCGGAAAGGCGGCTATGAAAGGCGAGAGCG
>JBEISB010000138.1:0-6219 GCA_040375635.1 Chitinophagaceae bacterium
ATACATAACTCCTCCCAATGTAACCTCTCCTCAAAATGTTTGCTTTCCGCGTGATACCGCCAACTTTAAATGGAATGTAGATAATTATGGTCCCTTGGTGATTCCGCAGAAAGGAAAACAAGTAACGCTCACGCCACAAAATATTGCCTTATACGAGCGCTTAATCAGTATTTACGAAAAACACAAACTAGTGCGCAATGCCGATGGAACCTTTACCATAGATGGGAAACCCGCGAAGACTTACACTTTTGGTATGGACTATTATTGGATGATGGGTGACAATCGGCATAACTCGCTCGACTCAAGATATTGGGGATTTGTGCCGGAAGATCATATCGTAGGGAAAGCCTGGTTTATCTGGATGAGTTATGGTAAACATGGCATACGCTGGAATCGTCTGTTTCATAGCGTGAAGGCTCTCGAAAATTAAGGTATCGCTTGCCCGCATTGATTATCATCTCCATCTAATTTCTTCAGTAAGCTTCTTGAAGTTATTGTACCTTCATAGGTGGAAACGTATACTTGATTCCGCTTAAAGAAAAATACGATGCGTACATACATTACTTTTCTCGCTATGCTGATTGTGGTTTCTGTAAACACAGAGGCTCAAACAACAACAGATCATTATAACAAAGCGAAATTGGCCCTCGCTAAAGAAAATTATACTGAGGCCATTCGTTTGTTGAATCTAGCCAACATAGAAAAGCCTGGTGATCAAGACATACAGATCGCTTTGGCTGATGCCCAATATCATAAACGGGCTTATTACGAAGCAACGCCTCTTTACGAAAATTTGCTCATCAATGATGCTGATAATGTACAGTATCTCCTTCGCTTGGCCGAGATGTATAGTATGAGTCCACAAAAAGGTAAGTGCATAGAATATGCCGAACGAGCCGCCAAACAAAATCCTCAAGATGGGGAGAGCAATCGAATATTAGCCCGCTGCTATTTAGAAGTAAAACATTATCCCAAAGCGATTCAATATTATAGAGCTTCCGAGCAAGCATTGCCCCAAGATCAGGATATTCCTTTTCAGTTGGCAGGTTGTTATTCACTCATCATGGATTATAAAAATGCCCTGAAGTATTATGAAAGGTCAATTGCATTAGACCCAGAGAATGCCACAAAATTATATGATGCTGCAAACGCCTGCTATGATGCGAATGAATACGAGCGCGCATTAGTTTATTATCAAGCTGCTGAAGATAAAGGCTATTTTAAAACGACTTCTTTTTACATGAATTGGTCGAATGCATGTTTTGAATTGAAAGATTTTCACAAAGGTCTGTTCTATCTCAATAAGGCCAAAGAGATTTCACCCTACGACAGAGATATTAATTTTGCGATTGCTGATGCCTATTTGGGCCATGGTGACTATGAAAAAAGCAGAGCCGTATACGATGAGATCTTAGAGATTAATCCCAATGATGCAGAAGCCATTTACAACAAGGGAATGACGTATTACAAAGCAGGTCATACCAACAAAGCTGAACCCTATTTCAACAAAGCCTTCGAAATTGATCCTTCCCTGCGAAGTTTACGAAGTGTGAAATCGAATTTCTAAGTCTAGGCACTTACTGACAAACAGATTGGGGATTTTTTTGAATTTGCTGCACCGGATCATGATGATGGGATCCTCTCCAAATCAAGAAAATGCCGGTAAGGATATACACAAAGGGATACAGTTTTCGAAATCCCCGTCGTAAGTCTGCGGTAATAAACTGAGCAAAAAAAACCAAACTCCACATTGCCGGTAAAGTGCCAAACCCAAAGCCCGCCATAAATACCATACTTCGCCAAACGGAACCACTGGCAAAGGCAGCAGCTAAAGCAGCATATACCAATCCGCAGGGCAGCAAACCATTGAGGATTCCAATGAAAAAAATATTTCGATAAGAAGATCGGGCATACAGCGTGCCCATTGTTTTTATGACTTTTTGAGAGAATGGCCACTTACCTTCTATCGCACTATACCTACCCCTAAGTAAAAAAATAATCCCTAATACGATGAGAAGAAACCCTAATACGATAGAAATACTATGGCTATGTATAAAAGGAAGTATAGCCCATTGTGAGAATCCAATCAGCGACCCGTAAATAATATAAGTACCGATTCGCCCTATATTATACACAAGGGCAGACACCCATCGAGAACTCCATTGTTGAGATTGCACCGGCAGAGAAAGAGCCAAAGGGCCACACATTCCTATACAGTGGGCGCTCCCTACCAGTCCTAACAACCAAGCCGACAGAAACCATATCAGCATTAGAACATGATTTTTTTCTCGGTATAAAACGATTTGCCATTGTATTGCCAAGAAACTTGTATAGCATACAACCCTCTCATACCTGCGATTGAAATATTTTGCTGAAGAGAATCGTCAGGTGACAAAGCAATTTCCTTATCCTTGTTTTTATCAGCTGCAAAATAGAAACCTACCTTACCCTTAATTTTATCCTTCTCCATCCCCGCTGGAAAAGCGATACGTAAGTCTTTTTCTCTTTTTTTAATGATTACCTGATGCTGTAATTGATCGGCATTAGCTCTATCATCAATTCGATGCTGATAGCGAATTTCCTCTTCATAATATTTATCCGTTACTAAATCAAGCTGTACTTTATTGCTCCGATACACCATATAACTTAACATACCGATAAACAGCACGAGAGCTAACATCATTTTTTGAAACCAATTCATAACTTATTTTTTTACCTCCTAGGCGGTGAAACCTTTACTGCACAGGGGCCATAAAGGTTGTAGAAATTGTTTTTATCACTTTATTACTGTCGTAGATGTCTATCTCTAGTTTTTCATTTTTCTCTTTAATGGTTCCCGTGGGCATATAAATAAAAAACTGTCCTTGTTGTTCATCTCCCGGTGGCACTATAATCTCTTTTTGTCCAATCACCTCTATACGTCCTGAACGATAATCGAGAACAAAATGAATATTTATAGGTGTGTTTCTCTTATTCGCGACTTTGAAATTATACAAATTACTAATCGTTTTATCATCATGCTCTTGATAAAACTGTCCGGGTGTTCGTAATATAGATGCATCGATGACAGCGTGACTAATAAACGTAAATGCTAATATTACCAATAGTGAGAACAATACCCCCGTATAGGCCAAAATTCTTGGCGTAAGTTTTAATTTTCGATGTTTCGAAATATTCTCCTCAGAAGCGTATCGCACCAATCCTGTTGGTCGATTTATCTTTAGCATGATCTCATCGCAGGCATCAATACATGCCGTGCAATTTATACATTCGAGCTGGGTACCATTTCGAATATCAATACCGGTAGGACAAACAGCTACGCAAGCCTTACAATCGATACAATCGCCAACACCATTGATGCCTACCTTACCACGAGGTTCACCCCGTTTATAATCGTAGGCAACCACTATCGATTTTTTATCTAACAATACACCTTGTAAACGGCCATAAGGACAAGCTACGATACAAATTTGCTCACGCAAGAAGGCATACACACTAAAAAATACGGCCGTAAAAATCATCAACATCATAAAACCAACGATATGCTCAGTTAGCGGTTCGGTAATGATCTTTTCTAAAGCAGGCATGCCGATGATATAAGATAAAAACGTGTTGGCGATAGCCAAAGAGAGAATAAAAAATATACCGTACTTCAGAGCCCGTTTCATGATTTTATTTCCAGTCCATTCGCGCTTTCGAAGAATTTTTTGTTGTTGTGCATCGCCTTCAATCCAATACTCAATCCTACGAAAAACCATTTCCATGAATACGGTTTGCGGACAACCCCATCCACAAAACAATCGACCAAACACGACCGTAAACAGCACAATAAAAACCACAAAGGTGAGCATGGCCAAGCCAAATACAATTAAATCTTGTACGCCAAAATGTAAACCAAACACAATAAACTTTCGTTGAACTACATTGAGCATAAACAAAGGTTTACCATGAAATTGAATCCATGGCAAACCAAAAAATATCAGTAAGTAAATAAGCGTAGCTGCCGTACGTTTATTATAGAAGGATCCTTTGGGCTGTTTCGCAAAAATCCATTTCCGGCTGCCATCTGCCTCAAGCATAGACAACGAATCACGAAAATTATGCTGGTCGGGTTCTATAATAGCAGACATGTATTATTTCTTTGCTGCACTATCAGCTGGCGCAACGCTTTGTTTGTTTGAATCCGCAGGCATAGCATTAGAAGGGGCCGATTTCATCTCTTCGCCTTGCGGTGCCTTACCTCCTGTTACATTTTTACCCGCAAACGCTGTAAGAATATAAGAAGCTACCGCTTGTATATCAGCAGGCCCAATTTCGGATTGCCATGAACGCATACCTTTAGCAGGCACACCGTATTTAATCGTTGTAAATATATCCTTAATCGTTCCTCCATGTAACCAATAATTATCGGTAAGATTTGGCCCCACCCCTCCTTGTCCTTTATCGCCATGACAAGCCACACAATTCGTGGCAAATATTTTTTGTCCACTGGCGATTACCGTTGCATCATCAGAAAGCTTTACCGTAGTTTCATCTACACGATTTCCAACCATTTTCAAGTATTCGGCTTTTTCGATAGCCGCTGTTTCCATTTCCTGATTATACTCATCGAGCTGAGAGGGCCCAGAGCCCATTTCGTAATAACTCCAATATCCGATAGCTGCTGCGATGGTAATTACAAAAATATACTTCAACATAGGAGGCATCCCATTATCTAATTCTTGTATTCCGTCATAATCATGATCAGTAAGTAGTTCAGATTCATTCTCAATTGACAAATCATCACCTACCATCGTCTTCCATTGCAACCATTTTGGTGTTTGTGTAACACGCTTATTCACTAATCCTTTTTTGATTAGAAAACTATATAGCACCTTTAGCATCACCATTATGATAACAAACTCAATACCGATGGTACCAATAAATGCCCAAAATAAAGACTGATCCATACCGACAATTAAAGAAGAAGCTGTAGCCTGCGTAGGTGCTGCTGCATCTTGTGAAAATAAAGATGCAGATAGCAGCATCAGTATAGCTAGCATAACGAATCCCTTGCACGCTTTGCGATTCCGGATAATCTCCTTGGTATCCTCATCAACCATTGTTTTGATAATACGCCCTAAAGCGACAATCACTAACATCAGTACCACGGCACTCAATAATAAGATAACAAACGCTCCATTCAACCACAACGTTGTAGGTTCTGAAGCTGTTGCCGTTTCTACATTTGCTTGTGCATGTAAGCTTATACCTTGAAATAACAAGTAAAGACTTATGCATGCAAAAATTGATATTCTCTTAAGAATCTTCATCGCTGAAATAATTTATTGATTATCGAATGGGATATTGGCAAGTGTGTCGAGTGTTTTTTTGTCTGATTTATAAACCACAAATAATAACACGACAAAGAAGACAAAAAACATGATGAGCGAAATCATTGGAAATACACTTACTCCGTCGATTGTCTTTAAATAATTGATAAACTTCATACAAATCTTTTTATAGGTAATACAATACAGACTTAGTTTTTAGCCTCATTTTTTATATCCTTACCCAATCGCTGCAGATAAGAAATTAATGCGACAATCTCCTTTTGCTCGATATTAGACATGCCCTCTGTTTTCATCAGTTTATTCACGTCATCATCGGTTTGTAAATCCTGAGCAATCGTATCCGCTTGTGCTCTCAAACTATCTAATGCCACCTTCTCAAAAGTCTCATCATAAGGAACACCTAAGGTTCTCATCGCATGAATCTTCTTCTCGGTACTGGCAAAATCGATATCATTTTTATAGAGCCACGGATAAGATGGCATAATAGAACCTGTTGTAATCCATGAAGGCTCGAACATATGTTTGAAGTGCCATGCATTTGGATTCCGACCTCCTTCTCTTTGCAAATCAGGACCCGTGCGCTTAGAGCCCCACTGGAAAGGATGATCATAAACAAATTCTCCAGCCTTAGAATATTCGCCATAACGTTCGGTTTCGTGACGGAACGGACGTATCATTTGCGAGTGACAATTGTAACAACCTTCACGAATATAAATATCACGTCCTTGTAACTCGAGTGGCGTATAAGGTTTAACACTCACTATAGTAGGGATATTGGATTTTACCAAGAAAGTTGGAATAAACTCAACCGCTCCTCCGATAATAACCACCAACAAACTGATAATCATAAATTGTATCGGGCGACGTTCTAACCAACGATGCCAAT
>JBEISB010000119.1:0-6918 GCA_040375635.1 Chitinophagaceae bacterium
ATTCATTACCCACACCGATTGCCATCGAGCTAAAATGTATTGCAACGATTGATGGATAAGATATAGGCGTGAAGGCCGTTTGAGGAGAACTTGAAATGTCGTTTTTGCTCAATGGCCTATACCGTCATATTCTGCTTACCGTTTATTTAACTGAGAACAAATAGCATTACTCAGATTCATTTTTTTATATTTGTCGCACTTTAAAAGTTACACATGAACTATAACAGATTGAATAACATCGTAGGCTGGGCGGTTTGCTTGATAGCCTGTACCGTTTATATGATGACCAAAGAGGCTACTGTTAGCTTTTGGGATTGCGGAGAGTTTATTTCGGGGGCTGCCAAATTAGAAGTGGTGCACTCGCCCGGAGCCCCGCTCTTTTTGATGTTAAACCGTTTGTTTGTAGCCCTCTTTGGGATGAAGAATGCGGCCTTGGCGGTAAACACTAGTTCGGCTTTGTGTAGTGGATTCACTATCCTTTTCTTGTTTTGGACTATCACCCATTTTGCAAAGCGAATCATTGTAATGCAAAAAGGAGAGTTGGGCCAGTCTGATTTTATTAAAATCATGGGTGCCGGTGTTGTGGGTGCGCTTGCTTATACCTTTTCGGATACTTTCTGGTTTTCGGCGGTAGAGGGCGAGGTATATGCCATGTCTTCGTTTCTAACAGCTTTGGTATTTTGGGCGATCTTGAAATGGGAAGATCGCTTATCAGATCAAGATGATGCTTATGCGGATCGTTGGATTTTGCTTATTTTTTATTTAATGGGTCTCTCTATTGGTGTACACTTATTAAACTTACTTACGATTCCGGCCATTGTTATGGTGTATTACTTTAAGCGTTATAAGGTAACCAACATGGGTACGTTTCTGGCGTTTATATTAGGCTGTGTAATAACAGGGGTTGTGCAGTATGGTGTGATTCAGGCAGTGCCGATTCTTGCCTCTAAAATGGATATTCTTTTCGTGAATTCATTTGGGTTGCCCTTTAATAGCGGGGTATTATTTGCCATACTTATGATATCCATTGCTTGTTATTTTACCCTACGTTGGGCCAAGCAACAGGGACATTATTTTGTTCACCTCGGAACCCTTTGTTTTATTTTTGTGTTGATAGGATATTCTGCTTTCTTTCAAACCATTATCCGTTCTAATGCCGATGTGCCTTTAGATATGACCAATCCTGATAATGCGATCTCGCTTATCAAATACCTGCAGCGTGAGCAATATGGTTCAACACCACTCATTTCAGGACCCGATTTTAACTCTGAGCCTACGGGTATGGAACCAGGCAAAATGCAATATTGGAAAGGAGAGAAAAGTTATGAAGAGCTTGGCGAAAAAAGTGATAAGTACACCTATAACCCAGAAGATACTCGAATTTTTCCTAGAATCTGGGATGCCAACGACCCGAACCATGTAAATTATTATAAAAATTACTTAGGATTAGCAGAAGGTGAAAAGGCAAGCAGTGCCGATAACCTCAGCTTCTTTTATAATTACCAGGTGAGACAAATGTGGTGGCGTTATTTCTGCTGGAATTATATTGGTCGCCAAAATGATATTCAGAACTTACAGGGTGAGCCCCAAAATGGCAACTGGCTTTCTGGTATTACGTTTATCGATCAGCATTGGATGGGGGATACTGATAAATTACCAATCGGTGTTCGCGATAATCGTGCGCGTAATGAATTGTATTTCTTGCCATTTATTTTAGGATTGCTCGGTTTGTTGTATCACTACAAACACGATAAGCGCAATGCTTTTGTTGTAGCCTTATTGTTTTTCTTTACAGGTTTGGCGATTGTTATTTATCTCAACAATACGCCGTTACAGCCTCGTGAGCGTGATTACGCGTATGCTGGGGCTACCTATGCTTTTGCCATGTGGATTGGGTTAGGGGTGATGATGGTGAGTGATTGGTTCCGTAAACTGAATCTTGGGAATTTTTCTCCAGTCGCTGCCACGGCTGTCTGTTTGTTAGCTGTTCCTATGTTGATGGCTTCTAAAGAATGGGACGATCATGATCGTTCTCAAAAAACATTGGCTCGGGCTACTGCCATCAATTACCTCGAATCTTGCGAACCTAATGCCATCTTGTTTACCGAAGGCGATAATGATACTTATCCATTATGGTATGCCCAAGAGGTAGAAGGCATCCGCACAGATGTTCGTATTGTCAATATCAGCTTGTTAGGTATTGATTGGTATATCGATCAATTATCTCGCGCCATTAATAAAGCAGCTGCTGTTCCTTTGATTTGGAAGCCGGAACAATATCGTGGACAAAAACGCGACTATATCCAGTACTTAGAAAATAAGTCGATTCCACAAGATAAATATGTGAACCTTACCGATATCCTAAATTTCGTGGGTAGTGATGCCGGTAATTCTACCATGCCTTTACGTAATGGTGGCGTAGCTAATTATTTCCCGGTTAAGAATTTCTTCATCCCGGTTGATAAAGAATTAGTAGCCAAAAATCATGTTCTTGCCCCAGGCGATACTTCTGTTGTGGTAGATCAGGTTCAGTTTACAATGCCTCGTGGGGTAGCTTATAAAAATGACTTAGCGATTTTAAATATCTTGGCGGCAAATGCTTGGAAGCGTCCTATTTATTTTGCCAACTCAATCGATCCTGATCACTATGAGGGATTAGAAGAGTATTTACAACTCGAAGGTTGGACATACAAACTAGTTCCGGTTCGCACCGAAGGCTCTCGAGTGATTGCACCTTTGCGTGTAGACTTAGATCGTTGCGTTGACTTATACATGAATAAGTTTGCGTTTGGGAATTGCGAAAAAGGCATTTATCTCGATCAAACCAATCGTCGAATGGCCAGCACAAATCGTCGATTTGTTAGTATGATTGCGGACGCATTAAGTCGCGAAAACAGAAAGGCTGACGCGATAAAAATTCTAGACAGGGTTTATGAGCATATCTCAGATAAGTCATTGCCTTATGTGATTTCACAAGACAATGAAAACATTGGCAACATGTATTTATGTATGGCCTATATCAATGCAGGCGATAAAGAAAAGAGCAATGCAATGATTGATAAGTTTATGCGCCAGACTGAAAGTGATATCGCCTATATGAAGAGTCTTAAAAATCCTTCAGAAGGCGTAAGTGCTGCCCAATTCGATTTAACGGTTCTGCAAAATATTGCCATGAGCGCTAAACAATTGGCAAATCGTGATGATGTGTATAATAAAATCATGCCGGTAATTCAGAAATTGGCTACCGAAGTCCCTCGCTAATTCTAGGATATGTATAAAGTAAGCATAAAAGATCGTGAGTTCGACATAGTCAATGGTGAAGAGCTTTTTGTGGATGGTGTTAAAAAAGACGTGAAGTTTACTTTCAGTGGAAAGGGTAGCTTGCAAGTAGTCATGAATGGACAAAGTCATGAGGCCGATTTGGTTAGCTTAGATAAAGAAGCCCGAAAAGTTACTTTACGTATAGAAGGTAAAAAAATGATAGCCCAAATCAAAGAACCCGTTGATTTGTTGTTTGAGCAATTAGGCATGAAACAAACCTTGGTAAAGAGGGTAAACGATCTGAAAGCGCCTATGCCTGGCTTGATTGTAAAGTTATTTGTTGCCGTTGGTGATACCGTGAAACAAGGAGAGCCTTTGCTTATTTTAGAAGCGATGAAAATGGAAAATGTGTTTAAAGCTGCCGCTGATGTAACCATCAAAGAAATTAAAGTCAGCGAAAAACAATCTGTCGAAAAAGGACAGCTGTTGATGTTGTTTGCCTAAGCCGTTTCATGAAACTCATCTTGTGGATTTGTCTTCTATTCACGTCCTTACCCCTTTCTGCAGAGGAAGGATTTTTATATATTGAAGGGTTGAGAAATATTCCGTTCAAGGTCTCTATCGATGGGATTGAGGTCAAGATGTTTGGGGAAGGATATCTTCTCTGGCCCTATACGGTTGGAGGGTATAGGCAAGTGTCTATTCGATTGGATAATAATCAAGGTAAGCCACAATTATTTTATCTTCAACTTGTTGATGGAGGTAGTTACGGATTTCAGTTCTTACGTTCTGTCGATGATAACTATTATCTCAAGGATTTAATCAAGGAAGGCAAAATTATGGAAGCCAATTTACCCAATTCTCTCAATAAGGGGTTGCCGAATACGGGTGATGATAATCGCAGGATTCTGTCGGCTGATAATCAACCTGTTATTATTAGGGAGAATTCTACAGTCCTTCTTAATAACAAAACCCTAGAAGCTTCTAAGCAGCCTCAGCAGACAAATTCATTACAAGCCGAAAGCGTAGAAAAAGTTCAGTCTCAAAAAATATACTCATCAGTCAATGATGCTGAAACGAGCAGACTAACTGATATACATACGGATACTCTTTGTGTCGAAAATGTAAAACCTAATGAGCTACAAAGAATGATTCGATTATTAGCGAAACAATCTGATGATGAATCGAAAATGACTTTCTTACAACGACAGTATGCTAGCTTATGTTTCAACGCAGTACAGCTTAAACAACTAGGACTCTTATTCGATACACAATATGGCAGATACACTTTTTCCAAAGCGATGTACTTACATTGTAGCGATGTTGAACACTATACAGCGTTATCGTCCTTATTTCTATATGCAGATTATCGCGAACGTTTCTTAGAATGGGTTCAACACCCATCGACTCATTAAGCCATTTTGTTTTGACGAATGCGCTCTTTTAGTTGACTATGAATAAAGAGAGAATTAATCGATTTATTCTCATGCACATTTCTGATGGCGATAGAAAACAATTCAGCCGTACTGAGCACTTTTATTTTACTGCAAGGCTGTTTCAAGGGTATCGTATCACAAACAACCATTTCTTCTAATACAGAATTTTCAATATTCTCATAAGCCTTACCACTAAGCACGGGGTGAGTACAAAAAGCACGTACACTTTTGGCGCCCTTGTCGATTAACATGGCGGCACTTTTTGTGAGTGTACCTGCTGTGTCGCAGATATCATCAATGAGGGCTATGTCTTTTCCTTTCACATCTCCGATTACTGTCATGGCTGCAATTTCATTAGCTCGTTTTCTCTGCTTGTCGCAAATCACCATATCAGCACCGAAATAACTTGCCACTTCACGCACACGATTTGTGCTACCCACATCCGGTGAGGCAAAGGTTAGGTTGTCGATTTTAAGATTTTCGATATAAGGAATAAAAATAGCTGAGCTGTCGAGATGGTCTACCGGGATATCAAAAAAACCTTGAATCTGTGGAGCATGCAAATCCATAGTCATGATACGATTAGCCCCGGCAGTGGTTAATAAGTTAGCCACCAATTTTGAGGCGATACTTACCCGGGGACGGTCTTTACGATCTTGACGGGCAAATCCAAAGTAAGGAATCACAGCTGTGATATATCCGGCAGAGGCTCTGCGCGCTGCATCAATCATCATCAGCAATTCCATCAAATTATCAGTAGGGGCGCATGTACTTTGCACCAGGAAAACATAATTTCCACGAACACTTTCATCGAACACAGGTTGAAATTCACCGTCGCTGAACTTTTGAATCGTGGCCTTGCCTAAATCTTGACCGTAAAAGGTGGAGATGTTTTTAGCTAGGTCTGGATTGGCATTACCGGTGAAGATTTGTACGCGCGGATTCATCATAAAAATAGTAATAAGACGACAAAGGTAATCATGTAACTCATTTTTTGAAGGCACGATAATGCACATTGTGTATAACTTGACGAATCATGCCCGAATGCCCTCAATACATTTGCCTAAATCATTTTTTACATGCGTAGAGCCCTTGTATTTGCTGTTTTCGGATTCTTTATTTTTTGTAGCCTGCCGTCTCATGCACAACCTTTTCAACGTGCTATCGGAATTCACTTTGGAGGTCTCGATTTTTATGGACCGCAAAGTGGTCATTATTTTTTTCAATCTGTGCAACGCCCGGAAGGAAATTCTAAGCGATTGCTTTGGGAGCCTGTCGCATCCCTCAGTTATTGGCAAGCTTTACAAAAGGGATTTGTTGTATCGGGAGCCATAGGGATGTCTGCCATGCAATATCCTAACAGCGCAAAGGATACAGCGTACATTTCTCAAAAATTAGGAAATACAATGATTAAGCAGGAATTGCCGTATGCTTTTGCTGATCTTACAATGAACTATTTTATGTTGGGTACGAGTAAGCATTACGTGCATCCTTATGTGAAAGGAGGGGGGGCATTTTCAATCAGGCAAAAGGAATTGGGTGTAGGACTTCCACTGGGCTTAGGTATTTTTGTGCCACTTACCCAATCGTTGCAAGTAAATATGAGTTCTGATTATCGATTTGCTTTGACATCTAACACGCAAGCTCATTTTGCCCATGTTGTGGGATTGACTTATACTTGGAGTCATGCTAAGACAAAACAAACGCCATTAGATTTGCCGATGTTGCAAGATGCTGATAATGACGGTATTGCAGACAAAGATGATTTATGTCCTAATCAACCAGGAAAGAAAGAAATGAAAGGTTGTCCGGATAAAGATGGTGATGGCCTTGCGGATAAAGACGACGATTGTCCTGAGGTGAAAGGCCCCAAAGCAACTAAAGGTTGTCCGGATACCGATGGTGATGGTTTAGTCGATAGTAAGGATGATTGTCCAGATGTGCCAGGACTCGTTAAATATAAAGGTTGTCCGATACCTGATCGGGATAGAGATGGTTTTAATGATGAGGTCGATAAATGTCCAGATGTGGCTTCGAAAGCGAATAGCGGTTGTCCTGAAGTCAAAGAAGAGGTGAAAAAGAAAGTTGAGATGGCGGCTAAGGGCGTGAATTTCGAAACGGGGAGCGCGACGATTAGTTCGGCTTCTTTTGGGAATTTGGATAAGATTGTTGACATGTTAAAGGCGGAACCTACTTATTTGGTTGATATTGAAGGACATAC